>JANWLQ010000087.1 GCA_025450725.1 Terriglobales bacterium | reverse complement strand
TGCCGTGCCCCAAATGCCCACAACGCTGACGCGTCGCCATTGCATCCACCCTGCGCCTCCAGCAACCCCGCTGGTCGCCCAAAAGTCACAATTATGTGCAAGGTGACTCACACCGCCACGCATCGAACTTATTATGCGAATGGGACGGTTCCAACTGGCACACCGCGGAGGACAAGTTTACGCGCGTCTCCGCGCCACCGCTTACCGTCCCATCCGACCGTATCCTGAGGGGACTAAACCCAACCAAGAGCACGAGTTAAATTGTCTCACTCGGACAATTTCCCGCCCTGCTCACACATCGAACCCAATTTCCCCAATTTCGTGCGAATTCACTTTCGAGTGCTCGCCAAAACTGAGACACGGAAACTCATTTCCGCCAAACCTGTCGCATCTCGACACTGGGGTAGATGCGAGCAAGAATACAGGAACCTGCGGCGCAACTTGTCGTCTCTACCAGACCCATCCTGAAAGGGCTAAACCCAATCCAGAGCAGGAGTTGAATTGTCTCACCGAGACAGTTTCTCGCCCGGCCCCCCGAAGCGCCCGAGCGCGTAGGGGAGCCATGCCTCGTCAAGTGCTCGGTGCTAGCGCCGCTTGCAAATCCAGCCGAAAACTGGACATTCCGAGCCCTTTTTCGACGACCGCGGCTTACTGCCTGCCGCCTGCAGTTTCCGTGGCCGCGATCACGCCGCCGGTGATGCCCTTGGCTTTGAGCGAATCGTTGAACGCCACGACATCTTTCGCGACGATCTGGTTCAACTGCTGCCGATGACTGGTCACCTGTCGCGCCAGTTCCTGGTTGACCTCCACCTGCTGCGTGGTCGGGGCGAAGTCCGAACTCGTGACTTCGCTCTCCAGGTAGCTCAGCTTGTCAATCAACGTCGGCTCCCACCGCCATTGGTCCTCGCCCTTGCCCGTCGCCTTGGTGTTGTAGAGATCGCCCTCGAGCGTCACCAGCTTCGTGTCGAGCGCCGAGGCCGATGTCCGCAGCGGGTCGCTACCGCTGCCCGGCGCCATCGCTTGCCGCACCATCGCCAACTGGGCGCGGATCATCTCCATCTCATTGATCGTCTCGGTCACCGTCGCCGCCTCGCCTTCGATCGCGCGCGCCAACTTGGTTTGCGTGGCGATATCGGCCAGCGTTCCGGTCGAGTGCGGATCCTTCAGCAAGTTGAAGCTTTGGGATTCACCACCGGTTGAAAGCGTGACCGTGTACGTCCCCGGCGGCGCCAGCATGCTCATGGCGCGGTTGTTCGGCGCGGCGCGCCATCCCTCGGCGTTGAGCGTCAGCTCCGGCGCGTACGGCGACAGCGTGCGCAGCCGCACCAGCGCGCCCGGCGTCGTCCGCAGGTTCCACCAAACCCGGTTAATCCCCGCGCGTCCGGTGCCGGTGATCGTAGCCACCTCGGCGCCGCTCGCATCTTTTATCGTCAGTTTCACGCCGCGCGCGGCCGACTTCAGGTAGTAGTCAAACGTCGCGCCGCCGGGCGGGTTCTGCCCCGCGCTCGCGTCGTAGGTCACCGTCACCGGCGCCACCCCGCCGCGGAAGCGGTACTCGTCCCGAGGCTTAAACAGATGACTCTCGGCGCTCGCCACCGCCGGCGTGTACTGCTCGAGCGGCGTCAAGTCGTCAAGAATCCAGAAGCCGCGTCCGTAGGTCGCGACCACCAGATCGTGAAAATGGTTCTGCAGCGTCAGCCAGTACACCGGCGCGTGCGGAAGATTCATCTGCAGCGGCTGCCAGTTGGCGCCCGAGTCGAACGACACGAAAATCCCGCCCTCGGTCCCCAGGTACAGCAGCCCCTGGCGCGCCGGGTCTTCGATCACGCAATGCGCATAGCTCAGCGCGGTATGCGGAATGCCGTTCGTGATCTTCGTCCACGTCTGTCCCATGTCGTGGGTCGCGTAAACAAAAGGATCGCGGTTGTCCATCTGATGCAGGTCCACCGTCAAATAGGCCGTGTTCACGTCGAAGGTCGAGGGCTCGATGTTGTCAATCGTCCCCCACGCCGGCAAGTCGGGCAAGCGGCTGGTCAGGTTGGTCCAGTTCTTCCCCCCATCTTTGGTCAACTGCACCTGGCCGTCGTTGGTCCCCGCCCAAATCAGCCCCTGCTGCTTGGGCGATTCCGCGATCGAGAAAACCACGCCCGCATACTCGACGCCAATGTTATCCGGCGTCAGTCCGCCGGAAATGCCCATCTTCGATTTGTCATTTAGCGTCAGGTCGGGCGAGATTACCTGCCAGCTATTGCCGCCGTCGGTGGTCACGTGCACGAACTGGCTGCCCACGTACACCCGATTGTGATCGAAGGGCGAGATGGTGATCGGGAATTCCCAATTGAAGCGGTACTTCACCGCCGATGCCGGAGCGCCCGCCGTTTGCACCGGCCACACCTCGACGTTCCGCTCCTGGCCATTGCGCTGGTCGTACACCGTCACCACGCCGCCGATCGATCCCGACCCCGTGCCGCTCGACCAAACGATGTTGTTGTCCTTCGGATCCGGCGTCGCGAATCCCGCCTCGCCGCCGCCCACCGTATGCCAAGCGCCCATGGCGATCGAGCTGCCCCGGCCCGCGCCGCCTCCGCGTCCGCCCCCGCCCGCTGCGCCGGTGCGGCTCGGCCCTTCATACGAGCCGGTGTCCTGCTCGTTGCCGTAAACGTTGTAGGGAATCTGGTCGTCCACCGTGACGTGGTACATCTGCCCGTTGGCCAGCCGCACGTGATTCCAACTCCGTCCATGGTCCACCGACAGGCTGATGCCGCTGTCCAGCGCCACCGCGATATGGTTGGCGTTGGTCGGGTCAATCCACATGTCGTGCGTGTCGCCGCCCGGCCCAGCCGGCATCGGCGTCAGCGTGCGCCCGCCATCGAGCGTGCGCGTGAACGAGTTCCCCAGAAAGTAAACCTCGTTGGGATTGTCGCTCGACACCGCATCGCGTGTGTAATAGTGCGTCCGGCTGCGCATCTCGCGATCGGTCGAAACCATCGTCCAGGTCTCGCCGCCGTTGCTCGAACTCCACAACTGCCCAAGTTGCGTCGGCACCCCGTTCTCCGGAACGCCATCGCCCGTCTCAATCAGCGCATACACTCTCGACGAATCGCTCGGCGCGATGGAGAGTCCGATCTTACCCAACGGCGAGCGCGGCAGCCCGTGGCCTTCGATCCGCGTCCACGTCGCCCCGCCATCGGTCGAGCGGAACACACCGCTGCCCGGCCCGCCGCTGTTCCGGCCCCAGGGATGAATCACAACCTGCCACGTCCCGGCAAACAAGATCCGCGGATTGTGCGGGTCCATGGCGATGTCGCTGCAGCCGGTGTTCTCGTCCACGAACAGCGTCCGCGTCCAGTTGGCGCCGCCGTCGGTCGTGCGGTAAACGCCCCGCTCCTGCTGCGGACCGTAGTCGGTCCCCTGCGCGCAAGCGAGCACCGTGTTCGGGTCGCGCGGATCAATCACGATGCGTCCAATGCGCCCCGTCTTGTCCAGGCCCACGTGCTGCCAGGTCACGCCCGCGTCGGTGGATTTATAAATGCCGTCGCCAATCGAAATGTGGCTGCGGATGAACGACTCGCCGGTGCCTGCCCACACGGTGTTCACGTCGGAGGGCGCGACCGCCAGCGAGCCGATGGATTGCGCCGGCTCGGCGTCAAAAATCGGCGCCCAGTGGATGCCGCCATCCGTCGTCTTGAATATGCCCCCCGAGGCCGACCCGACATAGTAAATGTCGGAATTGCCGGGAATGCCGGCCACCGCATCAGTTCGGTTTCCCACCGGACCAATGTAGCGATACTGCATCTGGCTATAGGCAGCCGGCGCCGGAGCCTGGGCCACGCCCAAAACTCCCAGCACCGCCAGTGAAAAAAGAACAGTTCGAGGCGACATGGCGCGAGGTTACCACAAAGCAATACTTTCCGGGCGTTCGGTGGAATCATAAGACGTATGCACCTTCTGCGCGACCTTGCCGTCGCCCGAGGGTGCCGCGAGATCGGCATCCACATGGCGCTGGGTGCAACGCGCCGAAGGCTCGTGGGCGATATTGTCGGCCATGCAATCTGGGTCGGCGCCGCCGGCGCCATTGCAACCGTCGTAATGGCCCTCATGCTTTCCGGCCTGTTGTCGTCCATGGTGGTTGACGTGAGCGTCGACCCCATTGTTTTCGTCCTCGCCCCCTTGCTGCTGCTAGCCGCGGCAGCATTAGCCAGCTATTTGCCCGCCCGCCGCGCCGCCAACGACGACCCGCTCGTAGCGCTCCGCCATGAATAAATTGCAACAGCACGGGCGGCCGGTCGCAGGCTGCCACCGAGTCCTTCAAGGAGGAGATCGAGGTGGAAGGCCGCGAATTTCCGAAGGGCGGCCCGCTGCCGTCAATCGAATTCCGCCGGATTTGCCACCCCGTCTTCACGAAGACGGTCCCAGGCCGGGGTCCCCAGAACCGTCTTCCGTTCTGGGGTGGAGCGACGCAGCATCGCGGACCGGGGCCCACGCAACCGCTTTGGGTTGCGGGGTGGGGAGTCGCGGCGGGTTGGAGCAAAGGGAGGCGAGCCTCTTGACAACTGTCCATTGTCGGCCTATTGTCAATAGTTGACAGGAGAGCGCCGCTAGTTTTGGGCCGAAATGATGGGCAAACCCACAGAACTTGTACAAGGAACGCTGGACCTGCTGATCTTGCGAATTTTGGCGCTCGAGCCAATGCATGGCTGGGGAATCGCGCAGCGCATCCATCTAGTTTCCCGCGAAGTGCTGCAAGTTCGCCAGGGCGCCCTCTATCCCGCCCTGCAGCGGCTCGAGGCGCAGGGTTGGGTGCGCGCGGCTTGGGGCGATTCGGAAAATAACCGCCGCGCCAAATTCTACTCCCTTACCCGTCCTGGGCGCGCCTACCTGGAACGCGAACGCGACCACTGGGAACGCCTCTCCTCCGCCATCGGATTGGTGCTGCGGTGCGATTAGCGTTGCGGATCTGGAGTTTCCTCACCGCCCTCCTCGGACGCAGGCGGCGGGAACGGGAATTGGCGGATGAGTTGCGGCAGCATTGGGAGCGCCAAGTGGCGCTGCATCGCGCCGCCGGAATGCCTCAGGACGAGGCGCGGCGCGCCGCCAGCATAGATTTCGGCGGCTTCGAACAAATTGCGCAGGAGTGCCACGACATGAGTACCGCCCGTTACTTTCATGAGTTCGTTCAGGATGTTCGCTTTGGCTTCCGCGGCTTGCGCCGTTCCCCTGTTTTCACGCTGGTGGCGGTCGCCACGCTGGCGCTGGGCATCGGCATGAACACCGCCATCTTCACGCTGTTCGACGCGGCTGTGCTGAGTCCGCTGCCGGTCGCGCAGCCCAGCCAGGTCATGGCGGTGAGCCAGATCCTGCGCAACAGTCACGGTAATGATGTCGCCCGCGACGTGCGTGACGACGCCGCGTTTGTCTCGCTGTCCGAGTATCAGCTCTACGCAGGCCAGAACCACGTATTCAGCGGCCTCGCCGCTTACGAACCAATGGTCAGCGCGGAGTGGATGACAGCAACGCCGCGCCCGATCTCCGGCACGTTGGTGAGTTGCAACTACTTCACTGTGCTGGGCGTCGCCATCGCCATCGGGCGCGGCCTAAGTGCCGCCGACTGTTCCCATCCAGCGCCAGTGCTTGTAATTAGCCACGAGTTTTGGCAGCGCCAACTGGGCGGCGGCGCGGTGTTGGGCCGGCAACTCACGCTCAACCATACTCAGTTCGAGGTCGTGGGCGTGGCGCCGGAGAAATTCGGCGGCACGCTCGCGGTGGCATCCCAGTTCTGGGCGCCTATTGAGGAACAATCGGCCGCCGATGCCGGCCATGACTGGATTCCCGATGACAACCTTAGTTGGCTGGGCATGCTCGGTCGCCTCCGCCCCGGCGTCACTGCGCGCCAGGCGGCGGCCGACATGGCAACCATCGCCGCCCGTTTGAACTCGCGCCAGGCGGGGCGCTTGACCTCAGTGCGGATCGAGCCCGCAACCCGCGCATCCATGGCATCAATGCGCACCCCGCTGAACGTAATCGCCGGCGTCATGCTGGCCGCGACGGGGATGATCTTGCTTCTGGCGTGCGCCAATCTCGCCGCGCTGCTTCTGGCTCGCGGTTTGGCCCGGCAGCGGGAGGTGGCGATGCGTCTGGCCCTGGGAGCGACCCGCGCCAGAATTGTTCGCCAACTCCTGGCCGAGAATTTCCTGTTGGCCGCGATTGGAGGCGCGATCGGCGGCTGGGTGGCGGCGGTCACCGCGATGCCGCTGCTGCGTTTGGTGGTCAGGCATGTTGGTGCCGATGATCTGAACCTGTCCCTCCCCGCTGCCGCCGATAGTCGCGTTTGGCTCTTTGTTCTCGGGCTGTCGCTCCTCACCGTTGGCCTCGTCGGCTTGGCTCCGGCGTTGCGCGTTGCCGGAGCGAAGCTGAACCTAGCCGTGAAGGAATCGCTTGATCAGCCTCCCTCCGGCGGCCGGCTCCGCGGCATTCTGGTGGGCACACAAGTGGCAGGCTGTATGGTGTTGCTCCTTGTAACCGGGCTATTGCTGCGCGTATTCATCCGCGCCCGTGAAGTCAACCCCGGATTTGCCACTCGCCAGGTCAGCGCCGTGACGCTCGACCTGCCCGCCGCGGGCTATGATCAGGTTCGGGCAGCGTTACTGCAAAGGCGCATTGGCGAACGTCTGCGCACCCTCGCCGGCGTGAGCGGCGCCGCTCAAACTTCGATCATTCCATTGGGTGGTTCGCGCTCGGTCACCGGCGTCAGCGCGCGTGCCGGCGATCGGAGATTGCAGCTGGATTACAGCTTCGTCTCCGGCGATTATTTTTCCCTGCTCGGCGTCGCGCTGCGGCGCGGAAGAAGCTTCACTCCCGCCGAGGTTGCCGCCGATGCCAAAGTCGTGATCGTCAATCAGGCGGCGGCGCGGCGCCTGTGGCCTGGCGTGCCCGCCGTCGGCGCCATATTGTACCGCGGCAAAACCGCCTGGACCGTCATTGGCGTTACTGCCGATGCCCAGCTCTCTTCCTTGGGAGTGTCGGATGCCCCGTATGTATTCTGGCCCGCAAGCGCGGCGCAGATGCGCGACGTGCAATGGCTGGTGCGCTGGTCGGGCAATGCCCAGACGGCCGCTCTCCTCGGCACGTTGCATCAGTTGGACCCAAACCTTGCTGCGACCGTTAGTCCCTTGGAGTCCAACCTCGAGGGCTGGCGCGCCCCTACCCGCGTGGCTGCGGTGCTGTCGGCGGCTCTCGGTGGATTGGCGCTGCTGTTGGCCACGCTCGGCATTTTCGGCATGGTCACGGCCAGGGTGGCCGCGCGCCGTCACGAACTCGGCGTTCGCATGGCGCTCGGCGCCGATCGAGCCGGCCTGATGCGTATGTTGCTCCGCCAGACGATGGTTCCCGTCTTAACCGGGGCGGCGACAGGTGCGGCCATCGGAATCATCGCCGCCACCGCTGGCGCTGTCAGCCTCGCGAACATACTTTACGGCGTGAGTCCATGGGACGGCATTGTTGATACAACCGTGCCACTGCTGCTGTTGGCGGTGGCCTTGGCCGCCGGTTTCAGCGCCGCGCGCCAGGCTCTAGGGGCTGATCCAGTCGTCGCTCTGCGTCACGAGTAGAGGAATGCCGAAGCTACAGCGTGAAAATCCAGAGCACGGTCAGCGCCACGATGGCCACGCTCGTGCCCCAGGCGATGATGTTCCCGAGCAGCGAATTGCGGTACTCGCCCATCACATCTTCCCGGTTCACCAGCAGCAGCATAAACACCAGCACGAACGGCAGCAGAATGCCGTTCGCCACCTGCGAGTAAATGATCACCTTCAACAGCGGCAGCCGCGGGATCAGCACGAATCCGGCGCCGGCCGCGATCAGAAACGTGTAGAGCGCGTAGAATGCCGGCGCCTCCGAGAAGCGCTTGTCCACGCCGCTTTCAAACCCCAGGCCTTCGCAAACGTTGTACGCCGTCGCCAGCGGCAAGATTGCCGCCGACAGCAGCGCGGCATTGATCAACCCAATGGCGAAGAGCAGTTCCGCGAATCGTCCCGCCAGCGGTCCCAGTGCCTGCGCCACTTCGGCCACGTTGGTCACGTCGCGGTGGCCGTGCATGTAAAGGGTTGCGCTGCAGGCGACAACGATGAAGAACGCCACTACGTCGGTGATGATGCACCCCAGAATTACGTCCCACCGGCTCAGTGCGTATTCCTTCTTGCCAATGCCTTTTTCCACAATCGAGGCCTGCAAATAGAACTGCATCCACGGCGTGATGGTGGTGCCGATCAGCCCGATCACCATCACCAGGTAGTCGCCGTGAAACTCGACCCCGGTCGGCACCAGCGTCTCCTTCAGCGCCAGCATCCAGTCGGGATGGGCCAGCACCGCCGAAAAGGCATATGTAAAATAAATCAGCGACAGCCCGATCAAAATCAGCTCGACCTTCCGATACCGTCCCCTCACTACCAGCAGCCATATGAGCAGTGCGCCGACCGGCACGGCGATGTACTTGGAGATATTGAACAGTCCCATCCCGAGCGCCAAACCGCTGAACTCGCTCACGATGTTGCCGTAGTCGGCGATGCCGAGCACGGTCAT
Organism: Terriglobales bacterium; assembly: GCA_025450725.1. Lineage (GTDB taxonomy): Bacteria > Acidobacteriota > Terriglobia > Terriglobales > SCQP01 > SCQP01. Next base: position 15,569 of record JANWLQ010000087.1, on the reverse strand, counting down.
CGCGAAAAAAGTCGCCCGGAAACCAAACTCCTCCCGAATCAAGTCCGACAGGCCTTTGCCCGTCACCGCGCCCATCCGCGCCGCCATCTCCTGCACCACAATCAGCGCGATCGTGGTCGGGATCAGCGTCCACAGCAGCAGATAACCAAACTTGGCCCCCGCCTGGGAGTAGGTCAGAATTCCGCCCGGGTCATTATCTACATTGGCGGTGATAAAGCCCGGCCCCAAAACCAGCAAAAAAGGCAGCAGGCGGTACTTCCAGATGGACGCAGGGCCGCGCCGGCCCCGGGGCTTAGCGGACCCTTTGACAGGCGTCGTCGACGTCGCGGATTGGGGGCGGGAAATGGACACAAAAAGCCCCGCCAGGTTCCCTGGAAATATTCATGACCATATCCAAACTAGCACGCCCCGCACACCCGGCGAGCACTGTTTTTGCAACCTTTTCTCCATTGCGGAGTATAAATCGCTATGGGCTTCTGGCAACTCACCCGCAACCTGCTGCGCCAACGCCGCTATACCCTGGCCGCGGTCTTCACCCTGGCCTTGGGCGTGGGCGCGACCACCGTCATTTTCGCCGCCGTGAATGGCGTACTCTTGCAGCCCCTGGCGCTCCGCGATCCTGGCGGTTTGGTCCGATTGGGGCAGGACCTGCCCGACCATCCGCCCAGCGATCCCCTCTTCCGCTGGTTCGTTAATCCGGCCGAGTTCATTGCCTGGCAGCAGTTGCACTCCTTCACCGGCATCGCCGCCAGCCAGCCGTCGAGCATGACCCTGGTCACTGCGGGCCAGCCCCAATTGATCGATGGCGCTCATGTGACGCCCAACCTTTTTTCGATTCTCGAAACCCGCCCCCAACTGGGACGGACCTTTGTCGCAGGCGAGGAAAAATCCACCCTTCCCCCCGTCATCATCACCGATGCCCTCTGGCGCAAGGCGTTCGGCGCGAACCCTGCTGTCATAGGGCAGTCGATCGGCGCTGTTGGAGTGCACGGCACCGTCGTCGGCGTACTGCCGCCCGACTTTCACTTGGAAGGACCCGAGCTTGGCCCGATGTACCCGACCCGCTCGCCTCAATTCTTTTACCCGCTCGGGTTTGGCGCCGATGAACGAATTAGCGATCCGTTTTCCGATTTTAACTATATGGTGATCGCGCGCCTCGCCCCCGGTGTCTCGATCGCCTCCGCCAAGGCGGAGATGAATGTCATCGAAGCCAATCTGGCGCGAAGCGCTCATAGCACCGCCCACCTCACCGCCATCGTGGATCAGCTGCCCAACGAAATCGTCGCCCCGGCCGAGCGCGGCCTCTGGATGCTGCTCGCCGGCGTCGGCGCGTTGCTGTTAATTGTCTGCGTGAATCTGGGCGGATTGAGCGTGACCAAAGCCGCCGATCGCCGCCGCGAATGGGCGATTCGCCTCGCCCTGGGCGCCAGCCGCCAACGCCTGGCCGGCACCTTGCTCATGGAGAACCTGCTGCTCGGGCTGGTCGGCGGCGGCCTTGGCCTGCTCGCCGCGGCCGCCGGTTTGCGCGGCCTCTTGGCGGCTGCGCCCGCCGACTTGCCCCGCGTCAACGATATACATCTCGACGTGATGGTTTTCTCGTTTTCACTGGCCATCGCCGTCCTCGCCGGCCTTGGCTGTGGCCTGGTTCCGGCCCTGTGGCTCTGGCGCAGCGATCCCCAGGCGCACTTGAAGGCGAGCCGCGCCAGCGATCGCGCTTCTCTCCGCGCGCGCAGCGCTGTGATCGCCGTTGAGGTCGGGTTGTGCGCCGTGCTCCTCGCCACCGTCGGCCTGCTCGGCATGAGCCTGTATCGCTTGCTGCAAGTGCCGGTCGGTTTCAGCTCCGAGCGCACCGCTAGCACCGTGCTGCACCTGGGCGCCGCCACACCGCAATTGCGCCTCCAACACTTGCAACAAGTCGCGACCACCGCCGCCACCCTGCCCGGCGTAAGCGCCGCCACCCTCACCACCCACTTGCCCTTGCAGGGCGAGACGTGGGTCGATGGCGCCAGTGTTCCCGGCAAGGCTTATGCGAACAATCAACAGCCCGAGGTGAATGTGCGCTTTGTCGCTCCCGGATATTTCGACACCATGAGAATGCCCCTGCTCGCTGGGCGTGATCTAAGTTGGAGCGATCCGCCCGATCGTAACATCGTGGTCTCAGAAACCGCGCTGCGCACATTGTGGCCGGAGTTGGAGCACGAACCTATGCAAGTCGTTGGCCACCCGCTCAAAGTGAATTCAGGAACGGTGACCGTAGTCGGCGTTGCGGCCGACGCGCGCACCGCGCTCGATCGGCAACCGCCGCCGGTGATCTATGAAACCGCCGGCTCGTATCCCATGACCCGCTTTACGCTCGTGGTGCGATCCAACCGCACGCCGGATGATTTAAGCCGCGCGCTCGCCGGCGTCATTCATCGCATCGAGCCAATCGCGCCCCTGAGCGCGGTCCTGCCCCTGTCGAATCTCCAAGCCGCACTCGTCGCCCCGCGCTGGTTCCAATTGACGCTGCTGATCTGCTTCGGCGTGCTGGCGCTTATTCTCGCCGCGCTCGGTCTCTATGCGCTGGTTGCGCAGGCGGTCACGCAGCGCCTGCCCGAGCTCGGCATTCGCCTTGCCCTCGGCGCCGAGCCCGGCCAGTTGCGCGGGTTAATCTTGCGCCAGGGTCTCAAGCCAGTGTTCATCGGATTGGCAATCGGCTTGGCCGCCGCCGCCGCCGGTGGTAGTCTACTGGCCAGCATGCTCTTTGAAGTGCAGCCCGTGAATTTCGGCGTCCTCGCCGTCGTGGCCGCGACCGTCCTGTTCGTCGCGCTGCTCGCCGCCCTCGCCCCGGCCCAGCGCGCCACCCACGCCGACCCCCGCGTCGCGTTACGCGCCGAGTGAGCCTGCGCCGCCCTATACTCGGCGTCGGCGTGATTGCGGCGCTAATGCTGGCCGGGTTCAACTACGTCCACGCCAAGGCGGGTTACTGGGGCATTCAGGATGCATCGCCGCCAGGTGTTGATACCGGCAGCATTCGCGCCACCCAAAGCGATGCGGGCCAGAAGGGCGCCTACACTACAGGGCTCAACGGTTACGCCGGATTACGCGTGAGTGTGACGAAGAATGCCGACCCTCATAACGGCTTGGTTATGCGCGGCTTCGGCCTTCGCTTCGATGGCACCGATAGCTTCGCCAGCACGGCTGCCGTAATGCTCGGCGGCGTCGCGATTACCCGCTCAATCGTGATTCGCCGCGAATCGAATTACGGGCGCTGGCTCGACACGTTTACCAACACCACCCGCGCGCCCATCAACCTTGCCGCCGCCTTTGGCGGTCAAACCAGTAGTCCGGCCGGCAGACCGGGCGCAGCCGCCATGCCAGACCAGCAGGCGACAATCGCCGGCAGCTTCGATTTTCGCGGCGACTGGCTTGACGATCCCTTTCACACGCCGCTCGCGACCAGCGGCTACGAAAGCGATTTTCCCGCCTTCGTCAATCACCTCGTCGTGCCGCCCGGTCAAAGTCGCTCGCTGCTCCACTTCGTAATCGTGGCCGAGCCGGCGGAGGTGGCCGAGACCGGCCGGAGATTGCAAGCCGCTCCCGACGTGGCCGGGTTGAGCGTGGCTGAGCAATGTTCCATCGCCAATTTTCAACTGCCTTGCCCCGATCATTCGGCCGTGCTCGTGCCGCGGCCGCCGCCCCCGCCGGTCCCGCCCGCGACTACGAGCTCGCGTTACGACGTGGTCGAGAAGTCAATCGCCGAGCTGCAGCGCGACATGGAATCCGGCAAGACCACGTCGGTCGCCATCGTGCAAGCCTACCTCGATCGCATCGCCGCCTATGACCGCGGCCAGTTTGGATTGCACTCCTTCGAGATTGTCGCCGCCGACGCGCTGGCGCAGGCCCGCGCCGCCGATGCCGCGCGCAAGGCGGGCAGCCATGCCGCGCTGCTTGGCGTCCCCATCGCGGTCAAGAACCTCTACGACACGCGCGACATGGCCACCACCAACGGCAGCTTGACCTTCGCCGGCTTTCGTCCAACCCGCGACGCCACCCAGGTCGCGCGTTTGCGCGCCGCCGGAGCGGTCATCCTGGGCAAAGCTGCGATGGAAGAGTATGCGACCAGCGGGTTCTACTCCAACGACGCCTGGGGCCAGGTCTGGAACGCCTATGACCCTTCGCGCTCGGCCCTGGGGTCGAGTGGCGGTTCCGCGGTGGCCGTTGCCGCGAGCTTCGCCGCTGCCGCCCTCGGCACCCAGACCGGCGACTCGCTCTATGGCCCGGCCAGCGCCGCCAGCCTGGTCACGTTGCGCGGCACCGACGGTCTCGAAAGCGGCGCGGGCATCATGCCGCTGGTGTGGATGACCGATTGCGGCGGCGTGCTGGCGCGCTCCGTGCCCGACCTGGCCGCGATGCTCACCGCCGTCGCCGGAACCGACCCCGCCGACCCGGCGACCGCCGACGCCGACGCGCATATTCCCAAGGACTGGCGCACCGTTCTTTCTCCCAATGCGCTCAACGGAAAACGCATTGGCTACATAACCGCCGCCTGGGTTGATCCGTTTGGCACCAGCGACGAGCCTGGCGGTGTGCTCGCCACCGAAAAAGCGGCGCTCCAATACCTGACTGCCGCTGGCGCCACTATTGTGGACATGTCCGCGGCCGCGCTGCCGCGGACCCGCGATACCTCATCCGGCGACGTTGTCTCCGAGGGCTGGATGCAGTACATTGACCAGCACCCGGAGCTAGCGCTCCAAGGCTTTGCCATACACACCGCCGTTGACGTGGCCTGTTCCCAAAAGAAAATCGCCTACGTCCGCGAGCCGGCCAGCGCCTGCCAACAACCGCCCGCGCCGCGCATGACCCCCGCCGAGATCGAAGCCAAACGCGCCTTCCGGCGGCAGCGGCAAGCGGCGGTCAAGGCATGGATGGATGCCGCCGGGGTCGACGCCATCGTCTACCCGGGACTGCTCAGCGAGATCAGCGTGAACGACGGCGGCGGCGACCGCGCCAGTTTCGGCCGTCGCGACACGCCCAGCGCAGCCAACGGCGTGCCCACCATTGCCTTTCCCGCCGGCGCCGACGCCCGCGGCAATCCGGTGGACATTCAACTCATGGGCCGGGCTTGGAGCGATGCCGAACTGGTGGGAATGGCCTACGCCTTCGAGCAAAAAGAAACGGCGCACGGCCACATCGCGCCGCACGCCGTTCCAAAGCTAAAGTACCAGCGTTAGTTAGAGCAGCAGCCCGTCTTCTGGGGGGCGGCATTAAGAATAGGCAGCCCCGCCGGTGCGTTCTTCGCGGCATCGCCGGCGACCTGCGTCGTCTGCCCGCCATTCGGAATCTGCATCGTCGTCAACTGCTTGTCGAACGGCATCGAGTACTTCTTCTCGATCTTCTCGCGGTACACCGGGCCCGAGTTGTAGGTGCAGAACGGATAGATCAACCCGTTCGGCGCCGCGTAGTGAATAATGCAGCGCTTCACCCGCTCCACGTCGTAGTTGTAGCTATCCATGAAGTGCATCCCCGCGACCATCAGGGTCTTGTAAACGAAGCCGCTCTCGGCGTCCGACCCGCGGCCGTAGCTCTTGTCGGTCATGCCCTGCAGTGTCTGCAGGAAGCGCGTGAACGTCAAGCCCTCGGGCGCGCGCTCGGCGTGGAAATGCTTCTGCAGCGAGTTCCAGGTCTTCACCTTGCTGAAGAACTTGAACCGCGCCTTCTCCGCGCTCCGCGCCAGGTTGTCAATGTCCTGCAGCATGTTGCCGACGTCCACGAAGCGGGTCACCGGAATCGCCTGCTTGGTCTTCTGATCCACGAACATGTAGGTGCCCATCGAGCAGTGCGGATGGCAGCTCAGCGAGGTCGTCTCTTCGCCGCGCAGCGCGCTGATCAGCTTCGAGAAGGGCGTCACGCAAGCGAGCGGGAACCAATCGTTGTACGGATCGGCCAGGCCCGTCTGCTCGTGAACCGCGTGCGCCACGTCGGCCAGCGTGAAGCGCTTGGCCTCCAGCTCCTTGCGGGAAATGCGTCCGGTGAACGTCACCGGCTGGAAGCTGATGCCGCTGACCACGTCAATGTTATCGAGCGCCAGCTTGATGATGTCGCCGATCTGGTGATCGTTGAGGCCCTTGACGATGGTGGGCACGAAGACGATCTTCATGATCCCGGCCTTGCGCACGTTCTCGATCGCCTTCAGCTTCTTGTCGAACAGCGACTCGCCGCGGGTGCGCTTGTAGATGTCGTCGCAGACGCCGTCGAACTGCAGGTACAGCGTGTGCAGACCCGCGTCGCGGGCCTTCTCGCAGAACTCGAGGTCGTTCCACATCACGCCATTGGTCGCGACCTGGATGTGGCTGAAACCCATTTCCTTGGCCAGCGCCACCGCGTCATGGAAGCGCGGGTAGATGGTCGGCTCGCCGCCGGAGAACTGCACCACGCGTCCCGCCACCGGGCGCTCGTTGCGCAGCGCCTGTAGCATCTTGCGCACCTGGTCGAAGCTCGGCTCGTACAGGTAGCCGGCCGCGTTGGCGTTGGCGAAGCAGACCGGGCAGGTCAGATTGCAGCGGTTGGTCAAGTCCACGTTGGCCAGGCCGGTGTGGCTGGTGTGCATCGAGCACAGTCCACACTGGTCGGGGCAGCGCGTCGCGCTCGGAATCGCGGGGTTCGACAACCCGCGGTTGTCCCCGAAGTACCACTGCTCCATCTTTAAATAGAGCTTCACGTCGGCATAGATCTTGTCGCGGAAGTAGCCGTGCGTCGGGCAGGTCTTCTCCATGAAGACGGCCCCGTTCTCCTCGAACTCGCGCGCTTCAATTACGCGCGTGCAATCGGGGCAGAGCGACTGCGTGATCTTCGGCAGTCCTTTATGTATGGCCTCGATGCGCGAGCCCGAGTGGGTGGTTTCCGGTTGAAGTACGGTGAAGTCACCACGCTTGGCGGGTGCGAAAGTTTCGGGAGCGAAGGTTTGTGTGCCCATGGATATGCCTGATGGATATGCCGTGTCGCAGTTCTGCAACTTCCTAGGTTTGATGCTAGTTGTCCGCACCCTGGCTGGCAAAGCACTTGCTGTGAATGGCCGTTATCGGCACCGAACGGTCAAAATCCGGCGCTGAACTGCGCCCTCTAGTTGCCCAGCGCGGCCCATTTAGAACGCAGTTTCTCCCAAATCGTCGCCTCCACCGGCTGTCGCGCCAGCAGGCGGTGGGCGTAGTAGCAGGCGCCGACCGAGAAGGCGTACTCGGGTTCGGCGAAGATGTCCGGCATGCCTTCGATCAGAATCGCCGCCAGCGGACGCGTCACGATCCCGATGCTGGCTTGCAGCAGGTCCACGAATCCCTGCAGCCGGCTCGCCCCGCCGCTAATGTACACTCCCGCCCCCAGCGGCCCGCCCCGCGAGAGTTCCGCCTGAATCAGCCGGATCAATTCCTGGGCGCGAAACTCGATGCACTCGCACAGCAGCCGGTGCGGTACCAACCGGGGCGGCCGGTCGGCGGGCGCGGGCACCTCGACCGACGGGTTGTCGCCGGCGTAGGCGAGCGTGGCCGCGCCGAAGTCGCACTTAATGCGCTCCGCCTCGGGCAGCGTCGTCGAGAGCTTGATCGCGATGTCGTTGGTCATGTGATCGCCCCCCACCGGTATCACCGACGCATGCGCCAGGCTGCCGTTCGAATACACGGCAATGCCGGTCGTGCCCGCGCCCAGATCCACCACGGCCACGCCGGCGTGGCGTTCCTCGGCGCTGAGCGACGCTTCCGCCAGCGCCAGCGGCGCGAAGATCAGCTCGTGCACTTCGAGACCGGCGTGATTGGCGGCGAGCACCAGGTTGTCCTTCAACCCGGCGGCGACGGTGACAGCGTAGATCCGCGCTTCGAGCCGGGAAGCCAGCATGCCCACCGGCTCGAGAATGCCCGACTGCCGGTCGAGCACGAACTCCTGCGGGATGACGTGCAGTATCTGCCGGTCATCGGGAAGCGAAATCGAGCGGGCCAGATCGAGCACCCGTCGCGCGTCCTCGCGCGTCACTTCGCGGCTGCGCGAAGTGAGCGAAATGCCGGCTTGGCTGCCGATGCCCTTGACCTGCGCCCCCGTGAGCGAAAGGAAGACGCGCTCGATGGCGACACCCGTCTGCCGCTCCAGCTCCGCCGCCGCCGACTGCATCACCGCCGCCGCCGCCTGCGGCGCGACCACGTTTCCCTTCTTCATCCCCTGGCTGGGAACGGTGACGTGCCCGCGGTACTGCATCACGCCGTTCTCCAATTGCACTTGCAGAAGCGTGGTGTGCGCGGTGCCGAGATCGAGAGTGGCGAAATGCATGGCCTAGTGTCTGACCTTCGGTCCAGTAGCCGGCTTAGTCGCCGGCTTGGTCAACGGCTTTGCCACCGGCTTGGGCAACGGAGTGGCCACCGGAACGCCCGGGTCCACAATGGCTTCGCCGTCGTAGCGCAGGTCCACGCCGGCGAGGGTTGGGTATTTGTCCAGCCAGGTCTGCGCTTGCGAGAGGAACAGTCCGTAGCGCTGTTCGAAATTCCGATCGCCAAGTTGCAGCAGCACCGTCTGGCTCGGGTGCCCCGGAAGGCTGACCCGGGCCTTGACGTTGCTGGCGTCGCTGAGATCAATCTCGGAAATGTCGGCGGCGTGCCCGGCGACCGCGGTCATGAACGCCTGATACAACCGCATTTGCGGGGCGCGATGCGCCGCTGTGTCAGCCAGGCCGGTGATCACCGGAAAATCAAAATGCTGGTTGGCCGCGCTCGCCGCCGGCGGATCAAGAATGCTTCCTGCCCCGTCCACCAGTTGCAGATGGTCGCCCACCCTGACCTGCGCCACCGGCGTGCGCTCGCGCAACCGCACCACGATGCGGGCCGGCCAGATGCGCATGACCGCCGCCGTTTGCACCCAGGGAATGGCCGCCAGCGAATCGCGGCGCTCGGCAAGGGGAATGAAAAACACATTCCGCCCATAGTCGGAGGCGAACACCGACAACACGCGCGCCGGGTCGGTCTCGACCGCGCCGCTGATCGAGATTTGGTCCGAACCCGCCAGCACAAACCACGTACTGCGGAACAGCAGCGCGTACCCCGCGAAGGTGATTCCGAGCCCCAGGCTGGACAGAAGAATCGGCTTGCGCAGGCGTTTCCATTGGCTGACGACGTTGCCGCTGCGCTTCTGCCGCACCCGCACCGGCGTGGCGCGGCGACGGTACCCCGGATCGTCGGCGAGTTCGCCCTCCCCCTCGAGCGGTTCGTCCAGGGGCGGCTCGTGCAAGGAATCGGGAAGTGCTGCGTCCGGCTTCGGTTTCATAGGCTGGAAGTCTGCAGCGCGCTCGCCGCATGCCCGACCGTCAACGCCTGCAGCAGTTTCTCTCCAAGGCCGGAGACGCTGCCCGCGCCCTGGGTCAGAATCAGATCGCCGGGCCGCGCGGCGGCGGCAATCGCCGCGATAGCCGCTTCGGCGTCAGGCAGATAGGCCACGTTCCCGCCGTGCTGTTCGTTGGCCCGTTGGGCAAGGCGGCTCGAGTGAATGCCCTCGATCGGCGGCTCGCCGGCGGAGTAAATGTCGAGCAGCCAAGCCTGGTCCGCCCGCGCCAGCGTCGCGGCGAACTCCTCCATGAGGTGAAACGTTCGCGTGTAGCGATGCGGCTGGAACAGCATGAGCACTCGCCCCTTCGATTTGGCCTGATACTGGCGCGCCGCCGCCAGCGTGGCGGCGAGCTCGGTGGGGTGATGCCCGTAGTCGTCAACCACGGTGATACCGCTCGCCTCGTCACCCACCCGGCCGCGGATCTGAAAGCGCCGGTCCACGCCCCGGAAGTTGCCGATGGCCGCGCGCACCGCTTCCAATTCGCCCCCGAGCAGCAGGCCCACCGCGATTGCCGCCGTCGCGTCCAGCACGCTGTGCAGCCCCGGGCGCGGCACCATAAACGTCCCCAGATCGGCGCGCGCGCGCGTCCCGAGTAAATGACAACCGGCCGCCGAACAGGTCAGGCGAAACCGCGAATCGCCCCCGTCGAACTCCGTGGCCGCCACGTGCAGGTCGGCATCGTCGCTTGTGCCATACACCAGCGTCCGCCGCCGCAGCCGCGGCAGGATGGCCCGTGTGGCGTCGTCTTCCGCGCCGACCAGAACCGTGCCGTAAAACGGCACCCGGTTGGCGAAGGCGACGAAGGCGTCCTGAATGTCGCCGAGTCCGCTGTAGCAATCAAGATGCTCGCGATCAAGATTGGTGATGACGGCAACAATGGGCGAGAGTTGAAGAAACGACCGGTCGCTTTCATCCGCTTCCGCGACCAGGTACTGCGTGGTGCCCAACTTCGCATTCGAACCAATGCTGTCCAGCCGCCCCCCGACGATCACCGTCGGGTCAAGCCCAACCCCGGCGAGCACGGTGGCAATCATCGAAGTTGTCGTGGTCTTGCCGTGCATGCCCGCCACCGCGATGCCGAATTTAAGCCGCATCAACTCGGCCAGCATCTCCGCCCGCGGAATCACCGGAATCTGCCGCTCCCGCGCGGCGACGACCTCGGGATTGTCGGCCGCAACCGCGCTCGACGTCACCACCACCTCGGCGTCACACAGATTCGCCGCCGCGTGCCCGATCACGATGCGCGCGCCCATCTCCATCAGCCGGCTGGTGATCGGCGAGGGCCGCGTGTCGGAGCCGGAAACCGGCCATCCCTGCACCAGCAGAACCTCCGCGATGCCGCTCATGCCGATGCCGCCTATGCCGACGAAATGAACCCGAAAAACACGCGAGAGCATTGCCTCTATTAAACCAAGGAAGCTGCGGGAATTCACAACAAATTGAGCAGCGCCGGCTTAGAATGTATGGGCGATGCGACCAGCCGTATTTTTTGACCGCGATGGCACCTTGAATGAGGAGGTGGGGTACGCCGGTCGAGTGGAAGATTTTCACATTTTTGGCTTCACTCCCCAGGCAGTGCGACTGGTCAACCAAGCTGGTCTCGCCGCCGTAGTCGTGACCAACCAGGCGGGCGTCGGGCGAGGCTACTTCGACAGTACTGCCGTCGAAAGTCTCCACCGGATCCTGCGCGAGCGGTTGCGCGAGGCCGGGGCTTCGCTCGATGGCATTTATTACTGCCCGCATGCTCCCGATGGCGGATGCGAGTGCCGCAAGCCACAGCCCGGCATGGTGCGTCAGGCGGCGCGCGAGTTGGATCTCGACCTGGAGCGATCCTGGGTGATCGGCGACCGGTGCCACGATGTGGCCCTGGCCCATGCTGTAGGAGCCCGCGGGGTTCTCGTCAGGACCGGCTATGGCGGGCGCGAGAGCGGCCAATGTCCGGTGGATTTCGAAGCGGCCAATGCGCTTGAGGCGGTGGAATGGATACTGAAGCAATAGTCACGCGCCTGCCCAAGCTGGCGATCACCGTCTGGGGCGATCTCGTCGCCGACGAATTCCTAGCCGGCGAGATCGCCCGCGTATCGCGCGAAGCTCCCGTACTCATCCTCAAGCAGCGCACGCGCAGTGTGGTTCCCGGCGGAGGCGGCAACACCGCCATGAATCTGGCCGCCTTGGGCGTAAGGGTCCGCCTGGTGGGCGCGGTCGGCGACGATGAGCCCGGCCATCTGCTGCTCCGGGCCTTTACCAAGGCTGGAATCGATACCCGACACGTGGTGACCTTGCGCGGCTGGGCCACGCCCACCAAAACGCGCATCTTGGCGCATCATGCCCATACCTCCCCGCAGCAGGTGGTGCGCATGGATCGCGAGCCCGAACCGATGCGCGCGCGCGACCAGGCGCGCTTGGCTGCCGCCGTGGCACGCGCCGCGCGTGCCGCCAACGGCATTCTCATCGCCGACTACGGCTACGGCGCGGTCGGGCCGGCGGCCGTGAGCGCGCTGCGGACCAAAATGCCGCGCGCCTTGATTGCCGCCGACGCGCGTTTCGCCGTGGGCGCGTACCGCGGCCTGAACGCCGCGACGCCCAACGAAGCGGAACTCGAGGCGGCCGAAAACGTCGCCGTGAACGGCGATCTGACCGTCCTCGAACGCGCCGGGCGGAAGCTGCGCCGCACCCTGGGTTGCGAGCACCTGCTCGTCACTCGTGGCCGAGACGGTATGGCGCTCTTCGAGCCGGGTAAGCCAACCCGGCATCTCGGCATTGTGGGCAGCGACCGGGCGCTGGATGTGACCGGCGCCGGCGATACCGTAATCGCCGTCTTCACCGCCGCGCTCGCTGCCGGCGCCGATGGCCTCCAAGCCGCCGCGCTGGCGAACCGCGCCGCTGGCGTGGTGGTGATGAAGCCAGGAACCGCCACGTGCAGCCTCGCGGAATTGAGGCGCAGTGGCGAGTGAGCGCAAGATTCTTGCGCGTCCCGACTTGGTCGCGCAAGCTCGGGATTGGCGCGCGCGCGGCGAGCGGATCGTCCTTGCCAACGGCTGCTTTGACATCCTCCACGTCGGGCATGTGCGCTACCTGCAAGGCGCGGCGGCGCTCGGCGCGCGGCTCGTTGTGGCGGTAAACTCAGACCAAAGCACGCGCCGGCTGACAGGCGAAGGCCGGCCAATATTAGATGAGCGCGGCCGCGCCGCCCTGGTCGCGGCGGTCCGCGGCGTTGCGGCGGTTACGATTTTCGACGAGCTGTCGGTCGAGCCGCTCTTACGCGCCTTGCGCCCCGACGTGCACGCCAAGGGCACCGATTACACCGCCGCCACTGTTCCCGAAGCGGCGGTGGCGCGGGAATTGGGCGTCGAAGTGGCGATTGTCGGCGATCCAAAGGACCACTCGACCCAGGCGCTTCTCGCCCGCCTGCGGGCAAAGTAAGCGATACTTTAAACAATGCCGACCACGGCGCGCATTCTGATCGTGAAGCTCAGCAGCTTGGGAGACATTGTGCATGCGCTGCCCGTCGCCGCGAGCTTGCGCGCCAGCTACCCGCAGGCGCGGCTGGCCTGGGTGGTTGAGGAAAAGTGGCTGCCGCTTGTTGCCAAAAACCCCGATGTTGACGAAGTGTTCACGGTGGACAGTCATGGACTGCGGCGCCGTCCCCATCGCTGGAGCGCGACCCGGCGCGACTTGCGCCACGTGCGCGGTTTCGGCGCCGATTGGGCGCACGATCTGCAAGGCACGATCAAGTCGGCGGTGGTGACCTGGTTCTCGGGCGCGGCGCAGCGGGTCGGCTTCGCCCCCGGTTCGCTGCGTGAGCGCGGCGCCGGTTTCGCCTACACCCATCAGGTGGCCCCGCATTCGGCGCACATCGTCGAGCAAATGCTGGACGTGACCGAAGCGCTTACCCCGGTGCTCGGTCCCTTGCGGCGCGTGATGCGGTTTCCCGTCAACGTGCCCGCCGCCGTCGAGGCCGAGGTGGATGCCTGGATCAGCTCCAACAACATTGGCCCCTTTGCCTTCTTCTCGCCCGGCGGAGGCTGGGCGTCGAAGCGCTGGCCCAGCGAACGCTATGGCGCCGTTGCGGAAATGCTCGAGCAGCGCCACGGCCTGGCGGCGGTGTTGAACCGCGGACCGGGCGAGCGCGACATGGATGACGCCTCTCGGCGCGCCAACCAGATCCGCGCCCGCATTTTTTCCGGCGACGTACCGCATCTGGCCGCCGTGTTGCGCCGCGCCCAGGTGGTGATCGGCGGCGACACTGGCCCGCTGCAGCTCGCGGCCGCGCTCGACACGCCGACCCTGGCGCTCTTCGGGCCCACCGACCCGGCGCGCAATGGCCCCTATTCGCCGCGCGCGCGCGTGATTCGCAAATCGGAGGTCACGAGCTACGCCCGGCGCTCGACTTACTCGCCGGCGATGCTCGCGATTACACCCGAGGAAGTCGTATCCGCCTGCGGTGAGTTGTTGCGCGGAGCGCGGCAGAACGCGTGAGCACGCGCCTGCAGCGCTGGCGCGTGCCGCTGGGCTTCGCCGCGGCGGTGGCGCTGGTCGTGTTTGCCCACCCCACCTGGCGCAGCCTGGCGGGTGGACTGCCGGTCGGCCTTGCCGGCCTGGCGCTGCGCGCCAGCGCCTCCGGGCACATTCGCAAGAACGACGCGCTGGCAACGACCGGACCCTACGGCTATACCCGCAACCCGCTCTACCTGGGCAGCGCCTTGCTGGCTTTGGGGCTGCTGATCGCCGCCAACCAGGTTTGGCTGGGCGTCGCCGCGCTGGGGTGCCTGCTCGCCGTTTATCTGCCCGTGATCAAGGCGGAGGAGCGCTACCTGGCCGAACGCTTCGGCGATGCGTTTGCCGCCTACAGCGCGCGCGTGCCGAGGTTGATTCCGCGCGCGCGCAGGCGCCGCGGCGACGACCGTGGCCGGTTTTCGCTCGCCCTCTACCGCCGCCACCGCGAGTACCAGGCGTTAATCGGGTTTCTGGCGTTGTTCCTGCTTTTGGCTGTGAAAGCTGTGGCGCAGTCGCCGGCGCCCACTCCCGAGGGAACGCTGCACTACACCGCCCACTGGCGCCTCTTGCCCGCCGGCTCCGCCAGCCTCGTTTTCAGCGACGGCCAGGTGCGATTTACCGCCGATGCCAATTCGTTGATTAGTATTTTCTATCCGGTGCGCGACAGCATGCATACCGACTATGACGCCACCTCTCATTGCACCACGGCGGTGGACAACGACACCGTCGAGGGGCGGCGTCATCGTTTAACCCACATTCGCTACAACGCCCCGCTCAAGCAACTGGTGCTCGACGAGGTTGACCCAACCCAGAAGCCGCCGCGGCCGAAACACGAAATCAAGCCCACCACCGGTTGCGTGATGGACTTGCTCGGCGCCTTGGCGTACGCGCGCACCTTGCCCCTGCGCGTGGGCGACAGCTATCGCTTTCCGGTGAATGAGGGCGGCGCGACGAGCACCGTACAGGTGGCGGTTGACTTGCGCGAAACGGTGCGGGTGCCGGCGGGCAGCTTCAACTGCGTGCGCGCCGTGCCGACCCTGTTCAGCAGCGCCGTGTTTCAGCGCCCCGGCAAACTGTGGATCTGGTTCAGCGACGACGCCCGCCACCTGCCGGTACAGATCGAGGCCAGCGTAAGCTGGGGCACCATCACCGCCCAACTCAGCAGCGAGTGATTCAATTGGTAACAGACACAGGGACGACTACGGTGTGCCGTAGCGTCCCATCCGTCGCCGTCACCGTAAGTTGATAGCTGCCGGCGGGCGTGGAGGGCGCCGGGGGCGGTATGGCAGGCGACGGCGACCCTCCGCACGAGAGCGACACCGCCGCGAGCGCCAGCAAAGCCATGCACGCCAGCCTGCGCCGTTTCGGGATGGCAAAGGCGGGCAGCAACAGGAGCAGCCACGCCGCAAAGGGCTGCGGAGCGGTGGCGAGCAGCAAGGCCACCGTTGTCGCGGCGGTCGGGCCGAGCACGATCGCCGACGGCGAGAGAGTGCAGGTGGCGAGCGGCGGTGCGCCGGCGCAGGAGAAAGTGATTGGGGCTCGGTAGCCGTTGACCGGACTCAAGGTCAAGGTAACGGTCGCCGATTGCCCGGCGCGGAGCGGCGGCGGCACCGGCGCGCTCAACTAAAAATCCTGCAGCGCCAGGGTGAGTGCGAGGGTTTGGGTGTCGGCCCCGGCGGAGGGGAGCGCGGACTTACAGTGAGCGGTGCCGCCCGCGCCCGGCAGGGCGGGCG
>JANWLQ010000086.1 GCA_025450725.1 Terriglobales bacterium | reverse complement strand
CGATGACGAATCTGGCTCGGACGCGCTAGATAACCAGGCAGCGCTACATGCCGCAACGGTTTCATGCACAGCAAGTATAGCCGCGCCAAACCCGGGTTCATGCGTCTCGCGCGCGTCGCGCGCCGCCCCTCAAGCCGCCTTAACGCGGTCGCCGATCAGCTTCACCGCCCGCAGCGCCGACAACGCGGCCCCCTCCTGCCAGGCGTTGATGTGGCTGACGTGATCTCCGGCGAAGTAGAACGGCCCGTCCGGCTGGATAAGAACCTCATACCCGTGGTTCGAGCCCGCGGCGTTGCGGCCGAACCAACTGATCCACGCGCCCAGGTTCCACGGCACCCGGCCCCAGCCGACATAGACGCCCTTTCCCAGTTCCCGCCCGTGCCCCGGATGCAGCTTCTCGACCGATGCCCGCGACATCGCCAGTTTCCCATCGAGCGTCGCGGCGGCGAAGGCCGGGCTCTCCGCGCTGTATCCGCCCACCAGCACGCCCCGTTCTGAAAAGAGGTCGGCGCTCGGGTACCACACCGGGCTGCACCCGCCAACCACATACGATAACCCACCGTAAATGTTGTAATCCTGCTCCCAGAACCGGCGCGACTCCCAGGCAATCTTGTACTGCGGACTGTACCGCGCGGCGGCAATCACGCTCTGGTACGCCGGCGAAAAGTCGGTGGGGATGGTCTGCACCATCGAAAGCGGCATGGCGCAGATGCAGTAGTCGGCATCCAACGACCGTGGGCCGCCGTGTTCGGTGTAGCCAATGCGCACTCCATCGCCTCGGCGCCGGATCTCAGTGACCGGCGCGTTGTACTTCACGATCGAGCCGAGCCCGTGGGCGAAGGCATACGCGATCTTGTCCATTCCTCCCACCGGCTGAAACATCGTCGGCTGCCAATCGAAATCTTCCTCCGCGAGTTCCCCGCGCCAGAAACCTGGATCGAGCATCGCCTCGAGACCCATCGGCGGGTGAAACACACCGCCATCCTCGCCCGCGCCCGGGCGGCTGGTGTAGCCGGCGCGCTGCGATCCCTTGTACGCGCCGTTGGCATCCAGCGGTCCATAGGAGCGAAGAAACGCGCCCATCCGTTGCATGTCGTCCGCACTGAGTTCCTTATCGAGCGAACCGCTAACCGCGCACTTGTCGAGCAGCTCCGAAACCTGCCCGCGCGTATCGTTGATCACCTGCCGCTGTTCCAGCGGCACCCCTCCGTTCACGCCATCGTCCTGCAGAAAAGCACTGCGCGAGGTATTAACCTCGACTTCGAGCTTGACCCCCAGTTCCTTGCAATAGCCCAGCATCGTCCCGTGGACCGAAGGCAACCGCGCCGGCCCGACGTTCTGATAATGCCCCTGGTCGAACTCGCACGTCTGCGTCGTCCCGTCGTTCAAGACAATGCGCGTGCCGCGCCGCACCGTCCAGTTCCGTCCGCCCGGGCGCTCGCGCGCCTCCAGCACCGTGCAGGCGAAACCGTGGCGGCGCAGCTCCCACGCGGCCGATAGTCCGGCGATCCCTGCGCCCAGAATGACCACGTGCACGCCCTTGCCGCTGTTTCGGTCCATCCCCAGATCGGGCTTGGCTTCGGCCTTCGCCGGCATCACGCCCAGCATCTGCAGGGCGCTGAAGGCGGCGGTGAATCCTCCCGCCCGGCCCACCTGAGCCACAAATGTTCGCCGGGTTACGATGGCGCCGCCCTCATCGCTTGACATATTTCACAATCGCGCGCTGCTGCACCTGTGCGCTGAAAATGTTCCCGCTCGCGTCCGCCCACACGCCTTCGCCGCCGCTGGTCGCCGCCTTGTCTGGATCGGCAAGCGTATCGGGAAGGAACGCCGTCACGTTGCCGTCCGCGACGCTGCCCACGCGAATGCCCCGCTTCCAGCCCGGATGGTAGCCATACCCCATCGGCGCGCGCGACTCCGAGTCGCTCGCGTACAGTACGTCGTGCGCGTCAATATAAATGGCGCTCGGTCGCCCGAACTGCGTCAGGATGCCGAGCAACTTCCCGCTCTGATCGAAAATCTGGATGCGATTGTTCCACCGGTCGCCGACATACAAGCGGCCCTCGCGGTCCATCGCCAGGCAGTGCGGCGCGTCGAAGTGGCCACCCTCCACCCCGTGGCCGCCCCACTGCGATACGAATTTTCCGCTCGCGTCCAGTTTGACCATGCGCGCGGCATGCCCGGCGCCCGCCTCGTGCCCATCCGCCACGAAAATATCGCCGTTCGGCGCCACCACGACCGCCGTCGGCTGGCTGAACGTGTCGGGGCCTTCGGCGGAAACGCCGGGTTTGCCCAGCGTCCGCAGCACCTTGCCGTTCGCATCGAACTCGATCACATCGGCGCCCTTGCCGTTCTGCGCTCGAATGTCGGTCATCCAGATGTGATCGGCCGCGTCAATATAAAAGCCGTGCGGAACATTGAACATCCCCCCGCCAAACGCCTTGATGTAGTTCCCGTTCGCGTCAAACTCCATGATCGGATCAAGCTGGCTATCGGCGCAGCTATTGACTCCGCAGCGGTCCGCGATCCAGATGTTCCCGTGGCTATCGACCGCCACCCCGCTGGTCGAACCCATCGTGCGTCCCGCCGGCAATTGGAGAAAGCCGGTGACCGCGTGGTACGGATCGGGCTGGCTGTTCGGAGCATTACGCGGATCCGACGCCGCCGGCGAGAGCACGCCCGACGCCCGGTTGGCCGCATCGAGAGCAGCGAGATCGGCCGGCGGCGTCCTCGCCCGCCCGCCTTGCGCCCCCGTTGGCGTCGGTGGCGCGGCCGCTGTGGCCGCGGGCGCGGCTGCCGAAGTGGCTGCCGCCGCCCCCGGGTGCGGATTCGCCGCCTGAAACGCAATCGCCTTCAGGAACGCGCTGCGATGATCCAGCGGCTTGCTGCCGGCCGGAAATCCATTCTCCTTAAGTAGATACGCCAGGATGTCCGCATACGACTCCGGACTGAGACTCCCCGGCGCCGTCTGCGGCATGGTGGTGCGAATGCGATCGAACAGCGCCCCCACCGTCAGCCCGTCGAAATCAGAGGTGAATTGCCCGCCTCTCAACGGCGAAGCTTCGTCAATACCCGTCAGGTCGCTGCCGTGGCAGGCCGAGCAACTCTGCGTATAGGCGCTCGCCCCCCGTGCCGCCTGTTCGGCGGTATACACGCCCTCCCATACCGACGCCGGCGCCTGGTCCGCTTGCGAGTAAATATAAATCGTCCCGGCCAGCACGCACGCCATCGCCAAACCCGCTGTCTTCATCCGCATAATGGAAACCTGGTCGAAACCTACTGGCTCGCCGGCAGCGTGTAACAAATGTACTCGCCCGAGTAATTGCCGCCGCTGACCGCCACGATGATGTACTGCTTGCCGTTCACCATGTAGGTCATCGGCGAGCCCGATTGTGGCGCCGGCATCAACACGCCGCCCACCTCCTTGCCGGTCTTCTGATCGTAGGCACGCAGCATCGCGCCCCGCGGATGATCGGGAGTCGTCGTAACCATCGCATCGCCCGCGATGACCAGGCTCTGCGTAACCAGCGTGCCAATGTTATAGCTGCGCTGTCCCGTGCGCGGGATGTCGAGACCCTTCAGGTCCGGACTATTGCGAATGTAGTCCGGCGTGTCGCCGTGGGCGACCTGCCAGACGATCGCTCCGGTATCGAGATTGATCGCGCTAAGCGTGCTGTACGGCGGTTTGAGCAGCGGCAGTCCGTCCACCGTCAGCGCCGGCACACCGCCGCCGCGAGCCCCGCGTGCGGCCGGCGGCGGAGCGGTGGTCACCGCGTCGGCGCCCTGGCCGGCCCCGGCGGCGTTGACCATCACGATGTGTTGTCCGACCTGACCCTCGACGTAGGGCAGATCGGTGAAGTTCTTCGGCGGCGTAACCAACCCGTAAGCCCCGAGGCATCCGTCGCACGACATCACGTAAACGGTGTGGTTCTCCGGATTGAACGACCCGCCCGGCCAGTTGGTGCCGCCGGTCGCCGGCCCCACCGACAACGTGGCGCGCGGGCCGGCCGGCGGCTCCTGGCTCAGCACCGGCGGAGTGTAGACCGGCCCCAGCCGGTAATCCTTCGCCAGTTCCAGCGCCTTCTCGTGCAGCGCCGGCGTGAACGAAATCAAATCATCGGCGGTGACGCCGTTGCGGCCATACGCCGCCGGCTTGCTCGGTATCGGCTGCGTCGGCGAGTACCACTCACCCGGCACTTTATCCTGCGGCACCGCCGTTTCCGGAATCGGCCAAACCGGCTTTCCCGTAATGCGGTCGAAGACGAAGAGCATCCCCATCTTCGTCGGCACCGCCACAGCCTTGATCGGCTTATTGTCAACGGTGATGTCCATCAGCAGCGGCGCCGACGACATGTCGAGATCCCAAATGTCGTGATGGGTGACCTGGTAATACCACTTCATCTTGCCCGTCTTCAGATCCACTGCGACCAGGCAGTCCGAAAAGAGATTGTCGCCGGGCCGCTTGCCGCCAAAAAAATCGCTCGTCGGCGCCTCCACCGGCAAATACGCGAGCCCCGCCTCGGGATCGGCCGTGATCTCGGTCCAAATGCCGGTGTTGCCCGTGTAATCGGCCGAATCGTTCAGCCAGGTTTCGTACCCTTTCTCATCCTTGCGCGGAATCGTGTTCCACTGCCACAGCTTCTTGCCGCTGCGCACGTCGTAGGCGCGCGCCGAGCCGCGGTTATTGCGGAAACTGGTGGGCGTGAATCCTTCGCGGAACGCCGACCCCACCAGCACCTCGTTGCCCACGACCGTCGGCGCCGACTGCCATCCGATTTCGCCGGTCGTCAGATCGGGCTCGATCTTCTGATCGTCGGTCGCCTTCAGATCCACTTTGCCCGAAACGCCAAACGAGGCCGCCGGTTGCCCGGTCCGGGCGTCGAGTGCAACCAGAAAGTAGCCCGGCGTGACATACACGATGCGCGCGTCCCGGCCGTTGACGCCCGGCCAGTACGACAGGCCCCGCCCCGAGAGTTGCCGCGGCGCCGCCGCCCCGCGCTCGCCCTCCTGCTCGCCGTGCACCCACAGCAGCTCGCCCGTGGTCGCATTCAGCGCGACCACGTCGCGGCGGTTGCCAGCGGTTGCATAGAGTATGCCGTCCACCTCGAGCGGCGTGCCTTCCAGCTTGTATTCAGGACGGTTGCCGAAGTTGTCGGTCTTGAACCGCCAGGCGACCTCCAGATCGTTGAAGTTCGACGCGTTGATCTGGTCCAGAGGTTCGTACCGGCTGCCCGCAGCGTCGGCGAAATACTGCGTCCAGTTGACGTTCCGGCCAGCTCCCGCGGCCGTTTGCCGGGGTACGGATGCAACGCAAAAAAGAACCGTCGCGGCCAGCGCCGAACCACGAATCCAGTTGATCGAAGTGCGCGTCATTCCAAAACTCTCCTTTATCCAATCCCGGCTAGGCGATCTCTCCCGCCTTGATTTTTTCCAGGCCGGCTTGAATGGCCGCCTTCTGCGCCTCGGTGACGTCGGCGAACGGCGGCCGCTGATAAGTCTGCGGTGTCCCCATGCGTAGGCTCATCGCATATTTCAACGGACCGTAGGAGCCGACTCCGCCCGCCCGCATCAGCGCCTCCGTCGCCCGCATTTTGGCGAGCGGCGCGTGATAGTCCGTCCCCGCATGAAAAGCGGCAAAAACATCGGCCGCCTCCCGGCAGTACAGGTTGCCATCCATCAGGATCGCCCCCATGCCATGGTCGAGCGCGTACTCGAGCTTGCCCGACGTGCCGGTGCGCATGTTCAGCTCGGGGAAGTTGGCGACGAAATCCTGGTACTCCTGCATGTTGCCGTCCGAGTCCTTAATGCCCGCCAGGTTGGGATAGTGCATCAGGCTCTTCAGCAGCTCGGTGCTGATCGCCACGCCGCTCGTCCGCGGGATGTGATAAAGATTGATCGGAATGTGCACCTCGTCGAACAGAGCCGAGTAATACCGCGTGAGGCCCTCCAGCGGCGGGTTCTTGTAATAGAAGGGGGGAATCACTAGCAGGCCATCGGCGCCGTGATCGGCGGCGTGCCGCGCCAACTCCAGCGTCTCCGGAAAGTTGGAGGTGCCCGGGTTGACGAGGAAGTTCATCCCCATCTTGTTCTTCAGCGCGGTTTCTGTAATGACCTTTCGCTCGGCCGTCGAGAACGAGGGAAACTCCCCGGTCGTCCCCAGCACCACAATGCCGTCGGCCCCGTTGTGTTGAAACCACGCCAGCATGTCGCGGAATGCGCCCGCGTCGAATTTCAAGTTCTTGTCGCACGGCGTGACGCTCGCCACCCACATCAGCGTTTTGGTCTTGCTGCCTATATTGCGGGCTTGCGCGACCGCGCGCGCCGCGCCCGGCAGCATGGTCATGGCCGCCGTGGCCGCGGCCGCTCCTCCGATCACGCCGATCGCTTCCCGCCGCGTCATGCGGTTGCTGTCTTCTCGATGAGTCGCTCCCATGGAACCTCCTCCGGCGGCCAGCTGTCAAAACGGCTCCGGATACCGCCACAGTACCAGACACTCGCCTCGCCAACCGTTTTTTTTAATAGCCTGCTGCCCAGGGCCGGATTGCTGGGCGACAACCTGCCCCCAAAATCCTGCCGTTACCCGGCAATCGGTTCCTTGTGGAAAGCTGGAGATGGAGGAACGCGATGCGGAGGGCGATACTCATCCCGGATGACCGGCTCGGCGACTTCTGTCGCCGCTGAAGGATTGCCGAACTCCGCGTATTCGGCTCCGTGCTGCGCGACGATTTCCGCCCCGACAGCGATCTCGATCTGCTCGAACGTCTTGCGCCCGACGCCGACTGGAGCCTCTTGGACCACGTCGCGATGGAAGAAGAACGCACCAGTCTGGCCGGCCGCAACGTGGATCTTGTGTCGGAGCGCGCCATCGAGCCAAGCTCCGATTGGGTCCGGCGGAAGGCCATCCTGGAAAGCGCGGAGCGATACTTTGCCTCTTCAGCCCGACGAAAAGACCAGCCAACGATGACCTTGTAGCTAAACGCTCCAAGTATCGCGCAAAGCCCAGGCCCTATTCCGACCGCAACATCGCCGCCGGATCAATCGCCAGCGCCCGCAGCACGGCGGGCAGCGCCGCCAGCCCGGCGGTGACCCCAAGCAGCAGCAGCGGCACCCCCAGAACACCGGCGTCCGCGGCACGAACCCCGTAAAACAACGCCGCAAAGTACCGTGCGCACGCAATACCGGCGCCAATCCCGAACGCGGCGCCAAGACCTACCATCATGAACGTTGCCCAGACAACTTGCCCCGCAATGTGCCACCCCCGCGCGCCCAACGCCATGCGGATGCCCAGTTCCCGCCGCCGCTGCCGCACCGAGTACTCCAACACCCCGTACAACCCGACCGCCGCGAGCAGCACCGCAACCCCGCCGAAGAACAGCCCCAGCAGCGCGAGCACCCGCTGGCGGATGGTCTTCGACGCGACAATCTCGGTCTGCGCCAGCACGTTCGAGACGCGCAGCTCCGGTCGCGCCCCCACCACCGCGGCACGCAATGCGGAAGCGAGTGTAAGCGGAGCAACCCCCGGCGCCGCCCGTATGACGAATGTCCCGCGCGTGGGCGCCGGCCCGGCTGCGCTCCCGGCGCTTGACCCAAACGGCAGATAAAACATCGGCCGCAGCGCCAGCCGCAGGTTGTCGCGGTACCGCGCATCGCCGACCACGCCCACCACCTGCAGCGCGGTATTGCCGCCACGCCCGTCCACTATGGTAAAGGTCCGGCCGAGCGGATCCAGTCCGCCGAAGTATTGCCGCGCAAAGCTCTCATTCACGATGGCGGGGCCATACGAACGAGTAAAAGCCACCGCCTCCCCCGGACGAAAATCGCGTCCCCGAACCAGCGGGATGCCCATCGTCTGAAACCACCCCGGCGACACGCCATACCGATCGGCAAACGTCTCCGCCGTCACGCCCTGCACCGCAATGGCGGAGATAGCGCTCTCGCCATTCATCAACGGCCAACCGGCGATCGCCACCGACGCCACGCCGGGCACCGAGCGCAGCCGCTCCGCCACCTGCCCCCAATACACCGCCGGCAGCGCCGGGCGCGCGACACTTTCGAGATTGAGGACGCCGTCGGAATGGTATCCGAGCGGCTGGCGCGAAAGTTGATCCAGCGAGCGCACGAACATGCCCGCCACCAGCACAACCACAATGCAAAAGGCGACTTGCGCCGAGACCCACGCCTGCATCAAACGCCGCCGTTGCGGGGTTGCGTTGCCGCCGCGCAGCGAAACCGCGGGACGGCCGCCCCGCATGCGCAGCGCCGGCGGCAGGCCGAAGAGCAATGTCACGAGCAGCGCAACGCCCAACGAGAACGCCCAGACTCGCCCATCCAAAGGCACCGACAAATGAATCGGCGTATCCGGCCCGTTGATCCATCCCGCAACCGTGGGTGTGGCCCAGTTGCTGAACCCCACCCCGGCCAGCATCGCCGCCGCCGCGATCCATGCGCTCTCGATCAGCACCAGTTGCAACAGCCGCGCGCCGCTCGCCCCCAGCGACTGGCGAATGGCCATCTCCCGCGCCCGCTCGACCCCGCGCGCGTTCATGAGATTGGCGAGATTGGCCGCGGCGATCAACAGCACCAGCCCGACCAGCACCGCCAGCGCAATCAGCGAATCGCGGTAATCGCGCTGCAGGTTCGAGCGCCCCGATCCCGCCGGCGCCAGCACCAGCGCGTCTTTGAACAGCGCCCGCCGCTGCGACGGCGTGAGCACCATGGACTGGGCCCGCTGCTCCTCGACCGCGCGGTGGGTGGCGCTCAACGACTCCCGCACAACCGACGGAGCAACGCCCGGGTTCAACTCCACCAGCGCCCGCAGCCAGAAGTTGTTCCAACTCTCCAGCGTGGTTCTGGTCTTCATCGCCATGGGCAGGAAAACATCCACCGGCAGCCCGGTCTCGGTGCCCGCAAATCCCTCTGGCGCTACACCGACAATCTGAAACAGCCCGTCGCCCATGCGAAATGTGCGTCCGATCACACTGCGATCCCGGCCGAACCGCGCCGTCCAATACGCATAGGCGATCACCGCGACTGGATGCGCCCCAGGAGATCCATCATCGCCGGCGCCAAAAAGCCTTCCCAGCGCCGGCCGCAACCCAAATACCGAAAACATGTCCCCCGAAATGTACTGGGTGAAAGCCTTCTCCATTTCCTCATTGCCGCCGTAGGTGAGGTCCGACCGGTCGGCGTACGACACCGCCACCATCCGGGCGTGGTCTTGCACCGCCGCTTTCATCCGCAGAAATTCCGGATACGAATTGCTGTCGTAGGTCGAGGGCCGCCCGTCCACCGAGTCGGCGCTCTGGTACGCGACCGAGTAAAGCCGCTCCGGATGCGCCACCGCCAGCGACCGAAGCAGCAACGCGTCCAGCAACCTATATGAGGATGTGCACGCCCCGATGGCAATCCCAAGCGACAGGATCGCCGCCGCCGACGTGACCTTCGTCTGCCACAACCGCCGCAGCCCGTAAATCGCATCGGAGCGAATCACACCCCAAAATGTCGCCTGCCTCATCAACTAATGCAACCCTCAGTACCCCTACTCCCCCCGCAGCGCAATCATCGGGTCCACCCGCGTCGCCCGCCGCGCCGGCAAATAGCACGCCAGCGCGGCAACCGCGAGCAGCGTCGCCGGCACCGCCACCAGCACCACCGGATCGGCCGCGCCCACCCCATACAAAAACGACGCCCCAAACCGCCCGACGATCAACGCGACCCCCAGCCCCGCGATGGCCCCCAGCCCCGCCAGCCGCAGCCCGTGGCCCATGATCTGCCCCAGCACCCGCCCATGGTCCGCCCCCAGCGCCATGCGAATCCCGATCTCATGCACCCGCTGCGCCACCGCGTAGCTCAGCACGCCGTAAATACCAATAGCCGCCAAAATCAGCGCCAGCCCGGCGAACCCAATCATCAGCCACAGCGTAAGCCGCCGCTGCGCCAGCGACAGCGCCACCCGCTGATCCATCGTCAGCATGTCGTACACCGGTTGGTCGGCGTCGCCCGCCTGCACCGCCGCCGTCACCCCGGCGCGCAACTGGAGCGGCGAGTCCAGCCCGGTGCGCACCACAAAGTACGCGTCCGTGCTGTTGCCGGTTTGCGCGAGCGGCACGAATAACTCCGGCAGCCTGTCCATCTCCGTCGCGGCATCGAGGCCGTAATCTAAAACCCGCGCCGTCACCCCGACCACGGTCAGCTTTTTATCGCCCATGCCTATCTGCTGCCCCAGCGCGTTCTGCATCGGGTCCGCGCCCGGCCAGTAGCGCTGGGCGAACACCGTGTCAATAATCGCCACCGGCGGGCTCTTCGCCGTGTCGTCGTCGTTGAAATTCCGTCCCCGCAGCAGGTGCATCCCCATCGCCTTGAAATAATCGCCGCCGATCATCGCGTAATTGGTCGAGGGCTCGCTTCCCGGCGCGGGCGCCGGCCTCCCCACGATCGTGAATCCGTTTTCCCAGTCGCTGCCGCCAAACGGCAGCGGACGCACCATGCCCACCGCCGAAACGCTCGGCAAGTTCACCATGCGCTCCCGCGCCTGCCTGAAAAACTCCAAACTCTTTTCCGGAGTCGGGTATTTGACATCCGGCAAGTCCACGCTAAACGTCAGCGTGTGGTGCGGATCAAACCCCGGGTTCACCTGTTGCAGCCGCAGCAAACTCCGGATCAACAATCCCGCCCCCACCAGCAGCACCAGCGCCAGCGCCATCTCAACCCCAACCAGCGTGTTGCGCAGCCGATGCGCGCCCACGCCCGAAGCCGCGTCCCGCCCGCCCTGTTTGAGAATCTCCCCGATGCCCGCCCGGCTCGCCTGCCAAGCTGGCGCCAAGCCAAAGATCACGCTCGTCGTCAGCGCCAGCGCGATGGTGAACAACATCACCCGCCAATCGAGGCCC
This sequence comes from Terriglobales bacterium, assembly GCA_025450725.1. GTDB lineage: Bacteria > Acidobacteriota > Terriglobia > Terriglobales > SCQP01 > SCQP01. The sequence goes on along the minus strand of JANWLQ010000086.1, from coordinate 10,079 downwards.
AATTGATCGGTCCGCGTCATGTCCAGCCCCGGCGGAATCAGCAGCGGGGCCGCCCGCATCGCCAGCAGCGCCAGCCCCAGGCCCACCGCGCTCCCTGCCACGCCTAGGCAAAGGCTCTCGATCAGGTGTTCGCGTATCAGCCGCGCCCGCGACGCCCCCATCGCCGCGCGAATGGCGTTCGGCTTCTGCCGCGTCGCCGCCCGCGCCAGTAAAAGGTTCGCGACATTGGCGCAGGCGATCAGCAGCACCAGCCCGACCGCCGCCAGCAGCACCCAAAGCGCGCTCGGACCGTCGTTCCGCACCACCCGGTCCAGATAGCTGCCCACCGTCACACCCACGCCCGTGTTCGATTTCGGATACTGCTGCGACAGCGCCCGCGCCACGCTCTCCAAATCCGCCCGCGCCGCGGCCAGCGTCACTCCCGGCTTGGTCCGCCCCAAAACGTCAAGCCCCTGATGACTGCCGCGAAACATCAACCCTGACGCCTTGGTTGCTTCCGCTCCCAGCGGCAGCCAGTACTGCGCCGCGTCCTCGCCCGCCGCCAGGCCCGGAAAACCGCGCGGCATCACGCCGATAATCGTCCTCGGACGCGCATCGAGGTCCATCGTCATGCCCAGCACCGCCGGGTTTGTCCCAAAGCGCTCGCGCCACAATCGGTCGGCGATCACCACCACGTCCGGCGCGCCCACCCGGTCCTCGGCGGGTGTAAAGGTGCGCCCCAATTCCGGCTTAATGCCGAGCACATCGAAATATTGCGCCGTCGCATCTTGGCCCGAGACGATGGCCGGCGTTCCGGCGTGCGTGAGCACATCGTCCGTGTTCCGGTAAGCGGCGAGTCCGGTGAAGCTATGGGTATCCGCCGCCCAGTCGAGAAAGTCCGGATACGAATCCGACATGGAGGGAAAATTCCGGCTGCTCTCCCGCGCCTCAATCAGCCGGTCCGGCTGCGGAAACGGCAGCGGACGCAGCAGCACCGCATCCACCATGCTAAAAATGGCCGTGTTGGCCCCAACGCCCAGGCCGAGCGTCAAGATCGCGATGGCGGCAAACGCCGGTGCCTGCCGCAGCGAACGCAACCCATACCGCAGTTCCCGCAGTAGCTGGCTCATACCCCTTCCAACCCGCCAACCCGGGAATGGTTACACTTGCGGCGCCGCCCGAGCGCTCAACGTTGCCGCCGCCTAGGAGTTCAACCGGCCCGCCGAGGTTCCCGCAGCGATCGCGTGCGCTGCCGCAGATAGCCCATCAGCACGCCAAAGTCACGGCGTCGCACCGCGTCATCCTCAAACGTAAGCTCGCTATGTTCATCGCAGATAGCGGAAATGGGACCAACCTCAACCACGCCCCGCAGCTGCCGCAGCGCGTAACCGCAGCAAAGCGAAAAATTGAACTCCGCAATCGCTTCATTCCAGAACTGCTCAAGCTGAATGGCGGACGCGGTATGACCCGCATCGCACAGCAGCCCCACCATTTCTCCATACGCCGCAAGCGACTGCGCCCCCCCGCCCACCGCCCCGACTTTAGCCATTGCCGCCGCCAGTGTGGCGCGAAAACGCTCGCGATCCGGCCCGTCATTGCTCATGAAACCCTGCAGCGTGCCGGCGGCGTCCAGCATCAGGTGCCGTCCGCTGCGCGCCGCGTTGGCGAACGCCGGTCCCATGATGGCGAGCCGGCCGGTGATTTCAATGCGGTGCTGCTCGGTCGCGATAATGAGCGTCGAGTAACCGCTTTCGATCTTCCTATAAAGCCATTGCGCTACCTTGTCGAGCACGTATTCGTCTTCCTGGTAGAAAACGACATGGTGAGCGGGCTTTTCAGCGGGAGCGTCTCTCAGCCGACAATCCAAGCCGCCCGCGAATCCTTGCTGCGCGAATTTCATTACTTCAATCCTGGCACATACCCCGGCGAAAATCTATGATGGATGAAATGCCCCCCAACGGCGGCATCTCCGCAAACCGCCCCGCTCGGAGCGACGGGCCCGACGCCCACCTCCGCGGGCGCATGGAACGCTCTTCGCTTGGCTGCACAGCTTCCGCGGCTGGTCGTGCGTTGGGAATACCACGTTGAGAACTTCCTCGGCTTCGTCCATCTCGGCTGCCTGCAGCTGCTCCTCAAGTATTTATGAGACTGGTTCTAGAATGGCGACGTGGAAACCAGTCAACCCCAGCGCGCAACAGAGGCAGGAAGTCGAAGGCTGCACGCTACCCATTTGGGTGGGCTGCGAAAATTTATTTTGGAGCTGGTGGTGGGTTCCCGCCACAGGCACTGAGACCCACCAAGGCTACAGTCGACCCAGCTCAGCTCCTTGGGAGCCGTTTATTTTTACCGAGGGTATGTACTGGCGGAGTTCTGATATGCATGCACCTGGAAATTTTCGCCACTCGGCGCGGTTACGCCATGCACATCGCTTGCCTTGCTGGTGACCTTAACCCAGTCGTCGGCGCCGCCGGTCGAGTTGATCACTTTTGCACAGCTTCGCCCCCGGGCCGGCCGTACGATCGTGGTAAGGAGAATCCAATTGGAACGCCCACACGGAGGTGTTTCGGAGGTAATGTTGTGCTTTATGAATTCATAAATCTACACCGTGACCAAATCATTCAGCGTTGTAAGGTCAAGGTCGCATCACGACCCGTTCCCAAGGCGACGCAAACGGAGATCGAGCATGGCGTTCCTCTGTTTCTGTATGAATTGGTCACCGCCCTGCGCTTGGGACAAACCGGGGCCAGCGAAATTAGTCGGAGCGCGATCCTGCACGGGCGGGATCTTCTAGCCCAGGGGTTAACGGTGTCGCAAGTCGTGCACGACTACGGCGACGTGTGCCAGGCCATCACCGAGCTAGCCGTCGAGATTAACGCGCCTATTGAAACCAACGACTTTCGGGTGCTGAACGGCTGCCTTGACAATGCCATCGCTAGCGCTGTCACTGAATACGGGCGCGAGCGCAGAACCATGCAGGCTCCCGTCAGCGAGGCGAACGTCGACGAGGGCGGATGGATGCCCTCGTCCGCGCATGAAATGCAAGACTTGATTGATACCGCGATCGTTGCGTTCGAATTGCTCAAGCCCGGCCAAATCGGCGTTGGGGGGAGTGTAGGGAAAATCGTCCACCACGCCCTTCTAAAGTTGCGCGCCCTGATTTCGCGTATGCTCTCCGAGGCTCAACTCAAAACTGGCATGGTGCATCTGGAGGAATTGCCCGCCGGCGCTTTGATCCACGATCTTGTGGAGAACGTACGATCGGAGGCCGATTCCCGAGGCATCAATATCAGAATCAGCCCCAAGCACGACCGGACAGCCAGCGTGATCAAAACGGATCGGCAAATGCTTTCGGCGGCCGTCATAAATCTGTTGTTGAATGCGTTGAGATTTACGCGGCCTGCAACAACCGTGACCATCGATGTTCGCACCGTGGCCGACCGTGTATTTATCGACGTGACGGATGAATGCGGAGGCATCGAAGCGGGCGAGCTCAAAGCTATGTTCCGGCCGCTCGAACCGCAAAGCGCGAATCGCGAGAGGCTCGACGCGAGCCTCACGTTTACGCAAAAGGCAATCGAGGCTATTGGTGGCAACATCTCGGTTCGCAATGCGCCGGGCATCGGCTGCGTGTTTACCGTGGCAGTGCCACGTGTCCTCGAGCAGCTTCCCGCGCTGCCTTGAATCGAATTGCGCGGGCCTTCGATCACCGTCTCACCGGAGATGGTCACGGGCCGGCGGGCCCGGAGCCGGACTCCGGATTCGTTGCCGACACAATCCTCCCCAGCGTGTCTTCGATACTCACCCGCTGCTCCAGGCCACCCTGGGTGATGGTCATCTGCGGGCCCCCACTGGTGCCATAGGTATAGTTGGTCAGAAGCCCGGTGCCCGGGAGGTCGAGGCCGCAGGCCGCCGGCGCAGACCCCTGCCCCGGCGGTTGCGAAAACGTGACCTCGCCTACGCCGGTCAAGCGGCCGATCCCGTATTCGGCGGCTGAGGTGCGCCGGGGGAGATTGAAAGGCGGACGCCTCTGCGAAACCTGACCTGCTCTCGTTCCGAGAGCTCAACCTGTTCGGGCAGCTCGGCTCCAACGTGTCCGCCGGTCGCGAACACCTCCAGCATCTCCGGCGCCAACTCCGGGAAATGTCACAACTCGGTCATCAATGTCTTTCAGTGCACCGCATCAGACCGAATATGCGCGCGGAATTTGCACGCGCAAGAACGGAGATTAGCCATGTCAGCTTCAGCCGCTTCGCCTTCACTACCAGCACCCGCCGGCCAATCAGCGCCGACATCCTGCCTGGTGCAAGCAGCGCCCCTCTGGGCCGTCCACCAGGAACTCTACCGCTCCCGCCGAGTCCTTCTCCCCCTCATCCGGCGGAACGACGCCGAACTCGGCCGCTGCCTCACCGAGGCCCAAGCCGCCCTGGCGGTTCCCGGCCCCCACGGAGGCTTCAAAGAATGGTTACGCACGCAGCGCATCGCCCGCGCCACGGCCTATAGACTCATCAAGCGCTACGCTGAGCGGGGTAAACCCAAATCACCGCAGCAGTTAGGTTGTCTCACTGAGACAGCTTCCCCCTTCCGTCGGCGCCCCGGTTTCGCCCCGCTCGTCACCCTGCGCGGCGCCAAGCTCACTATGACTCTCGATCCCCGCCTCCAGCAGGTCTTCCGCCAGACCCTCCGCTATCTCCTCTCCCCCGGCGCGCGCGCCTTCAACCTGCCCGAAATGATTTGCGGACTCCTCTCCAGCCAAACACCGACCGACATACGCATCCGAATTCGCAACCTCTGGGATCTTCCCGTCTCCCACTTCACCACCTCCGACTTCACCAACCAACCCGACATCTACCTGTTCCCTGGCCAACCCGGCGCCCTCCGCTGCGCCTGACATCAGGGGGATGTACGAAAAACCGTGTGAAACCGTCGAATTTACTGCCGCTAGAATTATTTCGCCCAAATGGCACATTTCGTGCAAATTTTTCGATGGAGTGCACCCCCTGAATCTAAAGCTCGCGCCATGCACGTTTGCACTGCTTTCATATTTCTGCTATTGTCGAACAATGAAGCAGGAGAAAGTCGTTCGCTACGCCGACATGTTCGCCGCCATGGGAGCCGAGCCGCGCTTGCGAATCATGCGCTCGCTGCTCAGCGCCCATCCCGAAGGGCTCGTCGTCGGGGAGATCCAAGCCGAGTTGGACATCCCCGCCTCAACCCTCTCCCACCATCTGGAAAAGCTCAAGAGTGAGGATCTTGTCCTCGTGCGGCGCAGCGGCACCTTCCTGCGCTACACGGCCAACACAACTGCCCTCCAGGAAATCCTCGGGTTCCTCTACGCCGAATGCTGCACCCGCAACAAAGCGGTCGAACCGGAAAAGGTATTGTGCTGCCGATAAAAGGAAAAAATATGACTGCAAACTCAATCCAGGATGAAGTGAAAGCCAAGTACGGCCAGGCCGCCCTCCGCATCGCGACCGATGGTGGAGGCTCCTGTTGCGGCGGCGCCCCCTGCGGCAGTGACGCCATCACCGCCAATCTTTACGACGACACGCAAACCGCGCAACTGCCTGCGGCCGCCGTGCAGGCTTCGCTCGGCTGCGGCAACCCCACCGCGCTGGCGCAACTCCATCCCGGCGATGTGGTCCTCGATCTCGGCTCCGGTGGCGGCATAGATGTGCTGCTCTCCGCCCGGCGCGTCGGTCCCACCGGCAAAGCCTACGGATTGGATATGACCGATGAAATGCTCGCCCTGGCCCGTAAAAACCAGGCCAGTTCCGGCATCAACAATGTCGAATTCCTCAAAGGCGAGTTGGAAGCGATCCCGCTGCCCGACAACTCGGTGGACGTGATCATCTCCAATTGCGTCATCAACCTCTCCGGCGACAAAGACCGCGCGCTCCGCGAGGCCTTCCGCGTCCTCAAACCCGGCGGCCGCTTCGCCGTGTCTGACGTTGTGGTGCGCGGCCAGGTTCCCGCCGCGATCCGCCGCAGCATGGAGCTCTGGGTCGGCTGCATCGCCGGCGCCCTCGAAGAAAACGAATTCAAAGCCAAGCTCTCTGCCGCCGGATTCGCCGACGTCTCGATCGACCCCACCCGCGTCTACAACATCGAAGACGCCCGCGAATTCCTCTCCGCGGCGTCAATAGATGTTGCCGCCATCGCTCCCCAGGTCGAGGGCAAATTCGCCAGCGCCTTCGTCCGCGCCCGAAAGCCGCTGCAATCATGACCCTCGCGCCCATGCCGCTCTCAAGACGCCTGGCGGCCGAGGCCGTCGGCACCTGTTTCCTTCTCGCGGCGGTGATCGGCTCCGGCATCATGGGCGAGCGCCTCTCCGGCGGCAACGTTGCCATTGCCCTGCTGGCGAATACCCTCGCCACCGGGGCCGCGCTCGTCGCCCTGATCCTCGCCTTCGCGCCGATTTCCGGAGCTCACCTCAACCCGGCCGTGACCCTCGCCGAAGCCTGGCACGGCGCCATCGCATGGGCGGAAGTAGCGCCCTACGTCCTCGCGCAACTGGTCGGCGCCTTCCTCGGCGTGGGCTTTGCAAACCTGATGTTCAGCCAGCCGGTCTTCTTTCTATCCACCCACGTCCGCTCCGGCGGCGCGCAACTGCTGAGTGAGTTCATCGCCACGTTCGGATTGCTCGCCGTCATCATGGGCTGCTCCCGCAACCGGTCGGCCGCCGTCCCCTACGCGGTCGGCGCCTACATCACCAGTGCGTACTGGTTCACCGCCTCGACCTCCTTCGCCAATCCCGCCGTGACCATCGCCCGGCTCGCCAGCAACACCTTCGCCGGCATCCGTCCCCTCGACGTTCCCGCGTTCGTGGTCGCCCAACTGCTCGGCGCCACCGCCGCCGTAGCTTTCTTCCATTACTTGCTTTCCGGAACTCCGCCGGTCACGAAGGAGTTAGCCCATGCCCGATAAACAGCGCGTCCTGGTTCTCTGCACCGGCAATTCGGCGCGCAGCCAAATGGCCGAAGGCATCCTGCGCCAGGACTGGCCCGGCCGCTTCGACGTCTTTAGCGCCGGAACACGCCCCACCCGCGTCCGCCCCGAAGCCATGCAAGTGATGGATGAAATCGGGATCGACATCTCCTCCCACCGCTCCAAAGGTTTGCAGGAGTTCCTCGGCCAGCCCTTCGATTTCGTCATCACCGTCTGCGACAACGCCAAAGAATCCTGCCCCGTCTTCCCCGGAGTCATCCAGAAATTCCACTGGAGCATTACCGATCCCGCCGCGGTGGACGGATCCGAGGAGGAACGCCTAACCGCCTTTCGCTCCGCCCGCGACGAGATTCGCCGCATGGTCCGCGATTTAAGTATATGATCGCCGCACTGATCGCCCGCATCGCGCCAGGACAAGCGCGGCTCGTCGGCACACTGCGACAACGGTTACGCAAGCGCCTGCCTACCGCCCACGAAATGGTCTACGAGACGCAGGCAGCCACCGAGTCCTCCATGGGAGGAGATCGAGGTGGAAGGCCGCGTCATTCTGAAGGGCGGCCCGCTGCCGTGAATCGAATTCCGCCGCACCTTCGATCCAATCTCCACGGAGATGGCCGCAGCGACGTAGCAACGCGGAGTCGCGGCGGGTTGGAGCGAAGGGAGGCGAGCCTCTCGCGACGCCGTGGTCATCAGCTATTCCCCCACCGGCCTTGGGCACGAGGCAGTCCTGTCCATCCGTGCGGCAGAGGCCGGAGTCAGGTTGTACTTCGGTAACGGCAAGGACCTGCCCGATCCTGCCGGCCTGTTGCAAGGAAAGGCGAACCAGACCCGCTGGATCAGCCTCGAGCGCGCATCCGACCTCGCCAAGCCGGAAATCGCGCGCTTGATCGATGAGGCGATCATTCGTAATCGCATCCCCTTCGCCTCCTCCGGCCGAGGCCCGCTCGTCATCCGCCCTACCACGGCCAGCCGCCGATAATCAAATGTCACAGCAAGGCGCGCAGCGCCTTGCAGAGCCCCGCATCAGACTCTGTATGCGCGCGGGAATTGCATGCCCGTGACGACCCCCAGGGGGTACCCGGCTTCGGCACGGGATGCATATGTCCCGCAAGGCATCGCGAGCCTTCGCGGGATTTGACAACTGAATATTGAAGCTGCGAGCCAGTAGCCTCTGGCTCGCGGTTATTCTCACCGAGGGGATCTAAATCGTCTCACCTGGGACAATTCGCCCCACGGCGCGAAAAGCAAAGTACCGCGTGCCATTGCCGATTGTGGCGACGCTAGGAGAATTAACCCGCGAAAGGCACATTTCGAGCCCTTTGTCTGTGATTAGAACGTCGGACCGAGCGTTAGAAACCAGCGATGGCCTTCGTCGCTCGTCGTGCCGAAGAACAATTTGAAACTGGTCTTCCGCCGCCCATCGTTGAAGAGCAATCCGCCTCCCCACGTCGCCCGCATGTTGCTGCGCCTCAACTCCGATCGGAAGTCGTACACTTGGCCTACATCGCCGAACAGGAACGCGCCCCAGTCGTCGTCAAAATAGTGCCGGTACTCAAGGCTCGCGGTCGCGGCGTTCAGTCCGTGGAAACGATACGGCCTGTAGCCGCGCAGCGTGTCGCTGTCGCCAAGCTGTGCCAGGCGGAAGAACGGCACCTCGCCGCCGCCTTCCGGCCGGTTCCAAATCGCGAGCACGCGCCCGGCGAGAACGTCGCTGAAATGCGTCAGCGGCAGATAGGCGCGTCCGTCGGCGCGATAGTTCCAATAATGGAAATTGCTGTGATCGGTGCCCTCGTTGTCGGCCGCCGAGAGCCGCAGGTAGGTACCGCTGTGCGCGGCCTTGGGGAAGTCGCGGCCGTCGTACTGGGCAAAAGCAAAGCCGCTGATCAGGTTCGCTCCGCGCACCAATCCAGGCGGCGCCGGCGCGGCAAAGAGCGATTGCGCGTTGGCATAGCCATCTTCATGGCCGCCAAAAACGCGATTGCCAGAGTAGTCGGCGCCAATTCCGAAGCTGAGCGTGCGCGACGGCTGAACGCCGAACGTCAGCGCCGCGCCGCGTTCCTGCAAATTGAACACGGCGCGCTGTGGCCGGCTCGATGGCCCCTGGCCAAAGAAGTCCACGCTCGGGCTCACGTCATACCGCCCGGTCAAGTCGAGGCTGAAGGTGTGCATGTCGCCCCCGGTCGGATCAATGCGAACCCCGAGCGAGGTCGCCAGGTAGCCTTCATAGGTCACCTGGGCGCTGCCATGCAACTGCGCTAGATTGGGAAGTCCGGCCGCGGTTTCGAACGCCAGCCCGGGGCCGAAACCCGAGCCGTCGCCCAATCCGCCCCACAGCCCACGCACCACCGACTGATGGCTCCAAATGACGACGCCTTGCTGGTCAATGCCATTCAGCAGCGCCATCGGATCCTCTTCGGCAATCACCACCGTGGCCTGGCCGCGCTGCAAACGGCAGACCACCGTATCGCTGTGCGCTCCTTCAGGGCGGGCATACACCCATGATTCGTCATCGCCGTACTTCGATGTCTGGTGCGCCACCAACTGCCACGGCGCGGCCAGCGCGGCCTGCAGCCCTGCGCCGATATCGGCGCGCTGCGCGGACGTAGGTTCGCCGTCGAGGTCAAAAAGCGCGACCTGCATGTGTTTCGGCCCGATCGGACCGGCATCGTGAACGAACAGAAGCGACGTGCCCAACAGGCTGCGGTGCCGCGGGCGCGCATGCAGCGCTACCCCAACCCGGTTGACGACACTATCAAACGTCGCGGCATTAATCTGACTCTGTGCGGGTCGAGCAAGCATCGCGCAGCTAAGCGCCAGTGCGAACAGTATCGAGCTCTTCATTGTCGGTTCCGATCCTTTCTGCCGGTCTCGGCCTCAACCTGCGGAATACCGAAGTGCCCGCCCAGCCGGCTAAGCTCCGCCGGATCCACGGGCCCCACGAGATTCACCACGCGCAACTCGGTCGGGCAGGCGACGAGAATCGCCATCCCCTCCACCCCCTTGCCATCGGCCATCACAAAAACGTCCACATCCTGTCGGTCGGGCCTGCTATGCACGCTCATGATGTGAGCCCAGCCCGGCCCATCGAGCTGGCGCCGGACGCTGTCCAAGTCTGAATCCGAATATCTGCCCTCGCCCTCGAAGCGAAAACTCTT
>JANWLQ010000085.1 GCA_025450725.1 Terriglobales bacterium | reverse complement strand
GAAACCCCATGATAGACTGGTCTAGCTAGACTAGTTTGTTCCGAAGGGACTGGAATCATGGCAAGCGTAGGTATCTTTGAGGCCAAGACACACTTGTCGGCTTTACTCAATCGTGTTGCGAACGGCGAGACCATTACGATTACCCGTCATGGTCAGCCGGCAGCGATATTAGCGCCAGTGCCGTCCATGGGCGAGAAGCGCGACTATAGCGCTATCAGGGCTGCCTTTGCTGAAATACGCAGCCGGGTCAAACCTGATCCGAACATGACGATTCGCGAAATGATTGACGCGGGCCGCCGTCATTGATTGGCGATGAAGTGGTGGTGGACGCTTCGGTTGCGGCCGCTTGGTGCATTCCAGACGAGGCCAGCCATCATGCCGATGAGATTCTGGTTCGGCTTGAAACAGCAATCGCTTTGGTACCCGCAATCTGGAGCTTTGAAGTTGTGAACGTCGTGCTTATGGCTGAGCGGTGCAAACGCATCACACCGGCCGACGCCGAAGCGTTTTTTGCGATGCATCGCAAATTGGTGATCCACACCGACTCGCTCACCATGGAGGAATACTTTGCGCGGGTGCTGCCGTTGGCTCGCGGCAGTGGCTTGAGTGCGTACGACGCCGCCTATCTGGAATTGGCGCTGCGCGCCAAAGCTCCCCTCGCAACGTTTGACCGTGCGCTGGCCAGAGCGGCAGCGGAGCGTGGGGTGCGGGTTCTCTAATCCGATTGAGGGTTGAGTTGTTGCCAGGCGCGCCAGACGGTGGCGAGGGGGAGGCCGACGACGTTGGAGTAGGAGCCCTCGATGCGGTAAATGTAGCGGGCGGCGCGGCCCTGGATGGCATAAGCGCCGGCCTTGTCATAGCATTCGCCGGTGGCGACGTAATCGGCAATCTCGCGGTCGCTCAGGGGTGAAAACCAAACTTTTGTGACCTCGACCTCGACGATTTCGCGTTCGCCCCGGAGCAGGCAGACGCCGGTCATCACGAGATGCTCGTTGGCGGCAAGTTGGCGCAGCATTTCTTTGGCTTCGCTCGCGCTCGCTGGTTTGCCGAGGATTACTTCCGGTTCGAAGATATGACTGATCACCACGGCCGTGTCGGCGCCGAGCACGATCTGATCGGCGGGGGCGTTGATGGCGTGGGCCTTGGCGCGGGCCAGACGGGCGACGTAGTTGCGGGGGTATTCGTCCTCGTTTAGACGCTCATCAACGTTGGCGGGACAAGCCGTGACCGTCCAGCCGGCGGACTCCAGAAGTTCGCGGCGGCGGGGCGAGGCGGAGGCCAGGATTATTGGGAGTTGATCTCTTTTTTCCATACCAGCGACTCCCAGGCCATCAACGCAAAAAGAGGAACGTACTCAACCCAGACGACCCAACCGTGCGACGGCGCCAGATAGGCCAGCGGCACCGCCAGAGAGAAGTAAATCCATCCCCGCTCGGGCCAGAGCGCGAGCAGGGGCAGGAGCCAGAGCACGTACCAGGGCTGGACCTGCGGGGCGACCAGCAGAAGCGCCGCAATGGCGACCAGGGCCGCGCGCGCCGGCTCGAACTTCCGCACCATGCTTTTGGCAATAACGACAATCAGGACGCCAATGGATACAATTTCCGCGGCGCGTCGTCCGAACCAATTGGCGACTAGGGCGAAGACGCTGGCATTGAAGGGCGCGAGCGAGACCCAATGGGCGCGCACATTGGCCACGATGACGCGCAATGCAAAGTGTTTATTCATGAAGGCGTACGGCAGCATAACCACAACGAAGCACAGTGCCATCGCCGCCGCCCTGCCCAGCCATTTGCGCCGGCCAGCGGCCAGCACCGCGGCGGCGGCAACCCAGGCAAACCACTGTGTCAGAGCCGCGAGGGCCAGCGCCGCCGCCGATAGCCGCGGACGGCGCGCGGCCCAGTGAACGGCGAGCAGGAGCAGTAGCGCGGCGGCGGCCTCGATGTGGCCGTTGCCGGCGATCTCGACAATGGCAAGAGGTGACCAGGCGTAGATCAACACCCGTTCCTGGGGCCATTGCCGCGCCCGCAGCATGCGGACCAACAGCAGCAAAAGCAAAATGTCAAAGACGACGAACAGTATCTTCTCCAGCCGCACACGCGGGCTCAGATTAAAACTCCAGCGGGCCAACAGTTCGGCGAAGGGCAGCCGGTAAGCGGCGAGCGCGGGCGCGGGCACCAGTTGATCGTTCGCCACCCGGATGGGGTTGAACAGATCGTTGGCCGGCGCATATTGATAGGGATTAAAGCCGGCGTGCTGCACCTCGCCGTCCCAGTGGGTGCGGTACAACTCGTTTGATCGCTGGGGCAGCATGGGGAGCAGAGTCAGCCGAAACACAACCGCCGCCAAAAGGATGAACCGCAGGCGTGTGCGACCGCCGCCGCAGCGGACAACGACCGCCAGGGCGATGAGGTACAAGGCCGCGGCCGCATAGAACCAGAGGAGGTCCGCTTGCGGCCAGCGCAGCAGAGCGAGCAACACGGCTTCGAGAGCGACAGCGCTGGCGACGAGGGCTATGTGTCCGGACCGGGTACTCACGCTCTAATCGTAGCCTCGCTGGGCGGGCGCGCGGTAAAATGATGCAACCGCCGTGCTTTCAGCGACCCCAAATCCGATACTGCATTACATCCAGAACCAACTGTTGAACCGCACGTTCACACTGGGTCCGGCGCAATTGCCGCTCTATCAGGCCAACGGATTCGACCGGGCGCTGCTGATTCCTTATTTTGGCGTGCTGGCGATTTTGGCGTTTTACGGGTTTCACCGCTATGCGTTGGTATTTCTGTATTTCCGTCACCGCAAGCGGCGCGCCGCCGAGGCGGCGGGGCGGTTTGCCGAGCTGCCGCGGGTGACGGTGCAGTTGCCGATCTACAACGAGCAGTACGTGGTCGAGCGGTTGGTCGAGTCCATCTGCCGGCTGGAGTATCCGCGCGACCGGCTGGAGATACAGTTGCTCGACGACTCGACCGATGAGACGTGCGCGGTGGCGGAGCAGGCGGTGGCGCGCTGCGCGGCGCGGGGCGAACCGATCGTCTACCTGCACCGCACCAACCGGCACGGCTTCAAGGCGGGTGCGCTCGAGGAGGGTATGCAGGTGGCCTCGGGCGAATTCATCGCCATCTTCGACGCCGACTTCGTTCCGCCAACGGATTTTCTGCTGCGCACGATTCACCACTTCACCGACGCCTCGCTGGGCATGGTGCAGACGCGCTGGGGCTACATCAACCGCGAGTACTCGTGGCTGACGCGGGTGGAGGCTATTCTGCTCGACGGCCACTTCGTCATGGAACATGGCGGCCGGCACCGCGCCGACCTGTTTTTCAACTTCAACGGCACCGCCGGCGTGTGGCGCCGGCGCGCGATCGAGGAAGCCGGCGGGTGGGAACACGATACGCTGACCGAAGACACCGACCTCAGCTACCGCGCCCAGCTCAAGGGCTGGAAATTCACTTACCTGCCCGATGTCGAGTGCCCGAGCGAGTTGCCCACCGAGATGAACGCCTTCAAGGTACAGCAGGCGCGCTGGGCGAAGGGGTTGATCCAGGTCTCGAAAAAAATACTGCCGCGGCTGTTCCGGCGCGAGGACATTGACCTGCACCATAAGGTCGAGGCGTGGTGCCACCTGACCGCCAACATCTCCTATCCACTGATGATCGTGCTCTGCACCCTGCTGCTGCCGGCCATGATTGTGCGCTTTTACCAGGGCTGGTTTCAGATGCTTTACATTGACCTGCCGCTGTTCATCGCCTCGACCTGCTCGATCTCATCGTTTTACGTAGCTTCGCAGCGCGAGCTGTTCCCGCGGAGCTGGTACAAGACATTGTTCTACATGCCCATGGTCATGGCCATCGGCATTGGCCTGACGGTGACCAACACGCGCGCCGTGATCGAGGCGCTTTTGGGGGTGAAGACGTCGTTCAAGCGCACGCCCAAGTTTGGCGACGCGCTGTCGGGCAAGACGCAGAAGAAAAAATACCGGCGCAAAGTGGGCTGGTCGCCGGCGATTGAACTCATGCTGGGAACGATCTTCGCCGCGGTGACTGTATACGCCTTCGATATGGAGAACTACCTGACGATTCCGTTTCTGTTGTTGTTCGTCGTCGGGTACTGGACGACCGGGTTGCTCTCGATTTTACAGGGGCGCTTTAGCCGGACCAAGGTCAAGAAAGGGCCGGCAACACCAGCATCGAGCGAGCCAGCGCTTAATACAGCCGGAAATTGACCTCGACCTGAACCACCATGGCCACGGGCTTGCCGTTGCGATCACGCGCCGGGGAAAACTTCCACTGCAAAACCGCCTGCACGGCTTTTTCGTCGAGTCCCAACCCGAGCGGCTGCACTACGACCGGGCGGCTTACCTTGCCATCGGTGCCAACCTGAATCTGCACGATGCAAGTACCCTGAAACTTGGCCTTGCGCGCGGCCTCGGAGTACTCCGGGTCGGGCGCATAAATCTGCACGGGCGCGCTCTCGCCCACGCCGTCGCCGCAGTCGTTGCCGACGCAGGTGCCATCGGCGCTGCCGCTGCCGGTGCCCCCGGACCCGCCGCCGGTACCGCTGTTGTTGCCGGGCGGTCCGCTGACCGGGCCGATCGCGCCAAAGCTGGGAAGGGTTGCGGTTGTGGTAAGAGGCACAATCGAGGTGGGCGCGCTGATGGGATGGGGCTGAGGCGCTTGTACCAATTTTGGCGCCTGTTGTACGGGCGCGGCACCACCTGACAAACGGCGCATTTTGGGGATGACGGGATCAACCTTCGGCGGTTCGACAATCGCCACTTCAACCAACTTCTTCATTTGCACTTGCACCGGACGCCAGAACGGCAGCAGCATGATGCCGATGACGGCCAAATGGACGGCCACCGAACCGATGCGACTCTTCAGGGACTTGGGCGCGGACCAGATGTCTTTGACCGGTATGGGCTTGGACTCGAGCACCAGTTCCGGCGCTTTTCCGCGCGAGAAAAAGAAATCCCCGACCTGATCTTTGATTTCGCGCCAGAACGGCTTACTTTCGAGGAGAAATCGTAGGTCTTCCGGTTCAGACTTTGGGGGAGTGGGTTCTGACATGGCAGAATTCGCTCGGCGGGCATGCTCCGGAGTGGAAGGAGAGCCCCTGCAACATTATACGAATTCTACCACGGCAGGGTTTCGCGCATGACTCAATAAAGCCGGAAGTTAACCTGGATGTTGGCGGCAACACGGACGGCGCGGCCGTTTTTCTTAGCAGGCTCGAAGCGCCAGAGTTTCACCGCGTCAATCGCCTTTTCGTCGAGACCGAGGCCGAGGGGCTGGACGATTTTGGGATCGTAAACGTGCCCGTCGGCGCCGATAATCACGCCAACGATGACAACGCCCTGGAACTTGGCTTTGCGGGCGGCTTCCGAGTATTCGGGATCGGGATCGTAGACCG
>JANWLQ010000084.1 GCA_025450725.1 Terriglobales bacterium | reverse complement strand
GGCGTTGTCGCCGAGGATTCCGCGCAGGGAACTGACGCCCAAGCCGACCGGCAGCGGCGAAAGGATCTCGGCCGAGCTGACCAATGCGGTCGTGAAAAGCTTGCCGGGAGTTTGGAGCAGGCGGAGCGCGCTGCGCTTGTGTGTGGCGAGAAAACTTGACGTGGATTTGGAATCACCCGACACCACGGCCATGAGGAAGTCGGTGCCCACCTGGTCATGCAGCGCATCGAGCAATTTCGCCGCCGTATAGTCGACCTCGGGCACGGGGTCGTTGAGCATCGCTTCGAGCCGATCGAGGACGGCGCGCCTGGGCGTGCGCCCGGCGCTGTCGGCCAGCGCCGAGGTGGCGGCGATACGCACGGAGACGTCGTGATCGGCAAGCAGGGCCGCGAGTGGCCCTTGCGCGTCCAGAAGCTCATCCTGGCTGGGCAGCAAGCTCATGGCCTCGGCCGCCCGCACGCGGGTGTCAGGGTTCTTATCGGCGGCCGCCTCGACAAGCATCGTGCGTGCGCCGGTGAGGATTGGATCCCGCTGACCGGAGGAAAATGCCGTCAGACTAAGCAATGCGCATGAAATCAGCGCCAACTGCCGGCTCACTTAAAAGTATCCCAATAGTAGTGCGACGATCAAAATCACAATTAACAAACCCGCGCCGCCGCTCGGATAATAGCCCCAATTGCGGCTATGGGGCCATGTGGGTAGCCCACCGATCAGAATCAACAGCAGAATCACTATTAAGAGTGTGGCCATTGCTTTCGTTCCCTCCTACCCAAAGTTATTGAGCAATCGGAGTGCCAATCGACCCCACCCTTCCGCGGGATTGTCCCGGCCCCGCCCATCCGGTATGGTGAAGACATGATGCCGATGCGGGTTCGAGTTTGCCTTCTCCTGGCATTGTTGTTGACCGCCGCGCCGGCCGGCACCTCCGTGCACGGCCACCAGTGCATGTATGTCGCGGGCACGGTCGGCGGTCTGGCCGCCAATACTATAGGGACCCTTGATTGGTCGGACAAGGAGGGCCTCATCTTTGTTGCGAGGCTGAGCGCCGCCCCCGATGCCGGCAAGCATGTCGAGTTGTTTGCCTGGGACCGGGTCGAGTCGCTCATCTACGGCGAAAACGTCAACACCCGTTGGACGGTCGCCATCTCCACGCGCTTTGGCGCGCCCTTCAATACCCGGCGCCGGCACTTTCTCCCGGTGGCTTTTGAGGACAGCCAGGGCCACCCGGGCGGCGCAATGCTCGAATTCGCCAAGAATGACATCAATAGCGCCCTGGTCATCATTGAAGCCCGCACCGGGCGCAAAGTGCAGTTCGAATCGGCTGATGCCGAGGCTCATCTTCATGGTTAGGCTTGCGCCAGCGCTGGCTGTTCTGGCTTGCGTTTTGGCGAGTCCTGGCCAGGCACCGTCGAAGGCGGCCACCGCCGCGGCTTTCGCCGTGTTTCAACGCGCCGCCGCATCTGTCTACGTCGTGCGGACATTCGGGCTCGACCGGCGTGTTCTGCAGAACGGCAGTGGCGTGGCGGTTAGCGCCAACCGAGTGATCACCAATTTTCACATGGTGGATGGGGCGGCAACGATCGAGTTGTGGCATGGCGACCATGTTTGGGCGGCCCACTTGGATGGTTGCGCACCCGCCCGCGACCTATGCCGGCTCGCCGCGCCAGGGCTGGAGGCGCACGCCGCCGCCCTGGTCACGCCGAGTTTGCCGCGATTGGGCGAGGCGGTTTACGCCTTGAATGCTTCACTGGGCAAAGTGTCGGAAATGAGCACCGGCGCGGTCACGTCGATCATTTACAGCGGCGGTGAACCGCTCATCGAATCGTCGGCCGCGGTGCGCAAAGGCAAAAGTGGCGGCGGCCTTTTTGATGCGCAAGCGCGCCTAATCGGAATTACCGAGATGCCGATTCTGGACCGGCAATCGGAGAGCTATGCCATTCCCATCGTCGCTTTTTCGGCTCTTCCAGAAATTGCGCCGCCGAATCCCGGAATGGCACCCGCAATCGGGCCGCTGACCGCCCCGCCGTTACCGGCGCCCGCCGACCCGCCAGCGGCCCCGGCGGTACCGCTGACACTGGCTGGAGTTCACAGCGTTTGCATCGCGGTGTCGGGGACGAGTGCGAGTGCGGAAACAGCGAGCGCGCTGTTGGCCAGCCAACTCGCCAGGAGCCGTGTGGTCGCGATTTCGGAAAACTGTGCCCTGGCAGACGCTGTGCTCAAAGGTTCGGTGGAAGCGCCGAGCTCGCTCGCGCCGGCGACCATTGAATTACGCCTGGTGGTGGGTGGGGGCGCGGTGGTGTGGGGAGACGCCGAGCATTCCAGCGGCTCGCTTGCCGACGACGCGCTTCATGATGTGGTCCAGCGCGGTTTGCGCCGGCTCACGGCCGATCTGGACCGTGCCCGAAAAACTTCTAGCTCATCTCGCCAATAGCCACCTGGTCGCCTACCTGCGTGCCGGTGCGTTCGACCGAGCCGGCCGGCAACTCCAACACTCCTTCGGCCTCTTTGCGGATGGCACCCACGCGCCATGGCCGGAGCCCAGCCTCAATGTGGATGACCTTCTGCTCGTGATCAAGATAGACAGCGTCGATCGCGTACCGCATGCCGAACATGTGGACGCCTTTGCTGGGGTGGATCCACAATCCGCGCCCGTCGCTGAACTCCTTGCGGGTGGTGGCCAACAGCCCGCGCAGGCGGGAGAAGAAACGGTCGGCGAAACGCACCTCGGTCGCGAGAAATACCTGGCGGGTGTTGTTGATGGCGTAGCCGTATGCGACGTACATGGAAAGTTCCTTGATCTGGGGGTTGGCTAGTGGGTGAACAGGTGAATGAGATTGAGCATGGACGGGCCCAAGGTCACAATGAAAATGGCGGGGAAAATAAACAGCGCCAGCACAGGCAGCATTTTAATCGTCAGTTTGGCGGCCGCTTCCTCCGCCCGCTGCCGCCGTTCCGTGCGCAAGGCCTCGGATTGAACGCGCAAGGCCAATGCCACGCTGGTGCCGAAGCGATCGGTCTGAATGAGCACCGCCGCCAGCGAGCGCAGGTCGTCCACGTCGCAGCGCTGGCTAAGGTTCTTGAGCGCCTCGGCGCGGGGCACGCCGGCGCGCATCTCGAGGCCGAGCAACTCCAACTCGCCACAGAGAGCAGGATGCACCGATTTCAATTCGAGCGCGACCCGTTGCATGGCCTGGTCCAGCCCAAGGCCGGCCTCGACGCAGATCACCAGCAGATCGAGGGCGTCCGGGAGGCTGAGCCGGATGTTGGTGCCCCGCGCCGCAATTTTTTTCTTCAGCACAAACCGCGGCAGCATCCAGCCCAGAAAGGGCGCGCCGATCAGCGCCGCGGGCTGCGTGCGGGCCAGTCCGGTCGCGAGCACAATCAGCAGCGGCACCACCACGGTCAGCGCGCGGAGGCCGAAGTAGAAACTCACATGGCGCGCTTCGCGATAACCGGCTTGGATCAGCCAAAGCCGCGTACGCCCGGCTTCCTTGGTCGAGGGCGGCAGTAATTTGCCGGCCGGCTCCATCGCCTCCTGGATTTTTTCCTTCAACGACGTCTTCGCTTCGGCCTCCACGCCCAGCATCTGGCGCAGCCGCAACCCGGCGCCAGAGCTGGGGGCGAACCAAGCGGCGCCAACGGCGAATACCGTGATCGCAATCGCGATGAAGAGGGCGCCGACGATGAGAATCGGTGTCATATCAGACCTTAATGTCCACGATGCGGCGCAGTAACAGCCAGCCCACGAATTGCAGGGTCAGGCCCGCGGTGAGCATCACATGCCCCAAGGGTTCGGTGAACATTCGCATCACGAGGTCGCGCGCGCTCAGGCTCATGATGCCCAGAATGGCCGGAGGCAGGACCATCAACACGATCATGGTCATGCGGCCCTGGGCGGTGCGGGTCTTGACTTCCCGTCCAATCTTGACCCGCTCGCGAATCAGAAAGGAGAGCTTGTCGAGGATTTCAGCCAGGTTCCCGCCGCTATCGCGCTGCACAATCATAGCGGTGGCGAAAAACTGCACATCGGTGAGCGGTATGCGTTCGGCGAGATTGAGCAGGCAATCGCGCAGCGGCAGTCCGAAGCGCTGCTGGTCAAACACTTGCCGGAATTCACCCGCCACCGGCTCCGGCATTTCCGTCGCGATCAACTCCAGCGCCGCCGAAGGC
Source organism: Terriglobales bacterium (assembly GCA_025450725.1). Taxonomy (GTDB): domain Bacteria; phylum Acidobacteriota; class Terriglobia; order Terriglobales; family SCQP01; genus SCQP01. The sequence goes on along the minus strand of JANWLQ010000084.1, from coordinate 8,523 downwards.
GGATGACCCGCCCGGCTCGCGCGCGAAAGTAGTTCCAAGGCCTCGGCGAATTGGTTCTGGAACTGCTGCAGGCGCTTGGCCCTGCGTTTCTTAGCATAAAAATAAGGCAGCGCCGCCGAGGGCAGCCCGATGGCCACAAAGCCATACCAGGGCATCCACAAAATGGCCAGCATTCCCCCGCCCAGACCGCAGGCAACGCAAGTTAGCAGAAATTTCCCCGGCCTGGTTTCAATCGCGGCCTGCCGCAACCATCCGCGTAGCGCGGTGCCCCGGCCCATTTCTCCCAACCAACGATTCAGCGCCGGTATTTCGCTTAACAGATCGTCGCGGATCAGCGCCAGGCTCACGCGGGACTCGCGTTTCTCCGCCTTTTCGACCAACTCCAAGCGCTCGCGCAATTGCTTTAGCCGATCGTTGCCGCGGTCCCACGACATCCCCAAGCCCAGCACCAAGGCCACGATCATAATGAACAACGCGCTGAGGTAGAGCACCATGGTGGATTCGCTAGGAAATAACCAGCACGTCCTCCATCCATGCGGGATTGAGTTTTTGACCGACGGCGGCGAGGCGCTCGGCGCAGTGGGGGCGCAGCCCGGCGCCACGAAACCGCCCCTTGACTTTGCCCGTTTCGGTCAGACCCTGGCGCTCGAACGTGAACAACTCCTGCATGCAGACTATCTCGCCCTCGGTGCCGGTTATTTCGGCGATGCTAAGGACTTTGCGTGTGCCATCGGAGAGCCGCGTGAGCTGTACGACGAGATGCAGCGCCGAGGCAATTTGTTGGCGGATAGCGCGGTCGGGCAAATTCAAATTGGCCATGCTGACCATGGTTTCCAGTCGTGACAGCGCGTCACGCGGCGTGTTGGCGTGGATCGTGGTCAGCGAGCCGTCGTGGCCGGTGTTCATGGCTTGCAGCATGTCAACCGCTTCTTCGCCGCGGCACTCTCCCATCACGATCCGATCCGGGCGCATGCGCAGGCTGTTCATCACCAGGTGGCGCTGCTTGATCGCGCCCTGGCCTTCGACGTTCGGGGGCCGGGTTTCGAGCCGTACTACGTGTTCCTGCTTCAGCTGCAATTCGGCCGCGTCTTCGATCGTGATCACCCGCTCGTGCTCGGGGATGAAGCCGGAAAGTACATTGAGCAAGGTAGTCTTGCCAGCGCCGGTGCCACCGGAAATGATGATATTGGACCGCGCAATGACGCACACGCGCAGAAAGTCGAGCATCGCCTGGGTCAGCGCCTGATGGCCAACGAGCTTGTCGCCGGTCAGCGGATCGGAGCCAAAACGGCGAATGGAGAGGCAGGGCCCATCGAGGGCCAAGGGCGGGATGATGGCATTGACGCGCGAGCCGTCGGGCAGCCGCGCGTCCACCATCGGCGAACTTTCGTCAATGCGCCGCCCGACACGGCTGACAATGCGATCGATAATGCGGAGCAAATGGGCATCGTCATTGAAACGAACGTCGGTTTTCGTAAGCCGGCCCTTTTTCTCAACGTAGATCTGGTCGGCCCGATTGACCAGGATGTCGCTCACCAACGGGTCGCGAAGGAACACCTCAAGCGGACCAAACCCAAAGATTTCGTCCTGCAGATCGCGTACGAGCAGATCCCGTTCGACCAACGTAAGAGGCAGAGAATCGAGCGCCATCAGCGAGCGAATGAGCGTCATTACCTCCGAGCGCGCTTCCTCGATGGGCATTCGGTCCAGCCGTTCGAGGTTGAGCCGTTCAAGCACCTTGCGGTGGTAATCGGTCTTGATGGCCTGAAAGCCGGTGGCTTCGAGCGTCGGCATTAGATTTCAACCTCGCGGGTTCTTAAAAATGGGAAAAAACCGTGGCGCTTCTTTTTCGCCGGGCGGCCCAGTATCAGCAGAGCCATGTCGCGGTAGCTCTTGGCCAGATCGGAGTCGGTGCGCAGCGACGGCGGCTTGCCCGATTCAATCGCTTCGGTGACCAGCGCATGGGCGTTGGGGAGCTTCCATAGCAGCGGTGCTTTGGTCAGGGCCTGCAGTCCGTCGAGGTCCACGTCGGGTGTGGCTGTAAAACGGTTGAGCACCAATTCAAACCGCAGCCGCGCGGCGCTGTCGAGGTATTGCCGCACCTTGGCCGCGCTCCACAAAGAGACCATGTCGGTCTGGGTGACAAACAACACCCTTTCGGCGACCTCCAGCACGGCTTTGGTCAGCCCGTCATGGCGGGCGGAGAGGTCCATGATCACGGTCGAATAGTTTTGCAGCAGCGTCTCAAGCCATTGGGCGTGGCGGTCTTCGGCGACGTGGGGCAGAGGCTGATGCGGACCGGCCAGCACCTGCAGCCCGGTGCTGTGCTTTACCAATAGGCTGGAGAGCATGGCCGAATCCAAGCGCTCGAGATTGGTGAAGAGGTCGGCCAGCGTGTATTGCGATTTCAGATTCAGATGCAGCGCGGTGTGGCCGAGCGGAGCTGCGTCCACCAGGGCCACGGCGCCATCGCTCTCCCTTCGTTGAGCATTCAGCGCCAGCGCCAGGTTGACCGCGACCGTCGTGGCCCCGCAGCCGCCCCGCGCGCCCAACACCACGACCAGCTTGCCCCGCGCCGGGCCGCCGGAAACGGTGCCGCGAGCGACCGCGCAGCGGGTCAGGGCTTCATCCAGCGTGGCCGGCCGCAGCGGGCGTTCCAGATACTCAGCCGCTCCCGCTCGCATTGTTGCGACGATCAATTGCGGTGGCTCCATGGGCCCGACGACCATGACCGGCACCAGTGGCATTTGCGCCTTCAGCCAAATGAGCAGCGCGAAGGCGGATTCCGGCGCTTCTTGGGGAAGCGCCAACAGCACCGCCTCGGGCGATTGCGCCTGCAATTGCCGCAGCGCTGGATCGTTGGGGGCGAGGCTTTGCGGCAGTCCGAGGCCGCGATCGGCCAAAGCCGCGCGGGAGCCGGCCTGAACCAACGCTTCGAGCTGGAGCCGCTCTCCCTCGTCCTGACAAAGAATGGAGAATTTGAGCGGCATTAGTGGGGGGTCACCAGCCGCACCGGAATACCAAACGTGGCGTTGGAGCCCGTCGTGCCTGTAGGGCAATAGGCGCCGTTGATAAAGTTGGCAATGACACCGGAATCGCCATTGACGTTGCCCGACGCACTTTCGACGAACCAGTTACTGAATCCGATTAGGTTGGCAGTTCCGCCGCCCGGGCCGATGCCGCAGGTGGGCGGATTCGCGCAATTGCAGTTATCCCAAATGGGGGCGACGATCAAGGAACGGCTGGTGTCCGTAATCGTTCCCTGCAGGGGGCCGCTGTTGTGCAGGTAGGCCCCGGGCGCCTTCCATGTATCCGCCGGCGAGCCAATTAGGGAGGTGAAGCCGCCCACCGTCGGGCCCTTCATGTTACCAGTTAGTGTCGGATAGGAAGTACCGCAGGCAAAAATCGTAGTTGACGGCGTGCAACTGCCGTACGGTTGGCTGATGTTGCAGCCGTAGGTGCTACTGCCACCGCCCAAATCCAACGAATAGAACTCGCTCGGCGCCAACGCTCCACTGGGTGACGTGGGGCGGATCGTTTGCAGCGAGCCGTAGAGAGTTGGGTTCGCTTGCAACCATTGACTTGGCCCCCCGGTGGAAGGATCAATGATGATCTGCGGCGGACTTGCCTGGCACGCCTGCAAGGGCGAGAGTGCGCTGAGAATGGTATTGGGAATGAACACGGGGCGCAGATTAGTGGTGCCCGAGGGCGAGCCGGCTTCAGCCGTCGCCGTGGCCGTGAAGCTGGTGCTGTTGATGCCCACAAACTGTGCAAAATAGGATGGAATGGCGTTGGCGCCCGTCCGCGGCACGGTCACCGTGACCCGCTGGTGGACACTATCCACCGCAACATCGGCGGCGTTAATGGTCACTGCGGCGCCGAGCACATAGTTACTCGCCGCCACAGCGATAGCAGCGGCTTGCGCGGCCGCGGGTTGCGCGTTGGCCGGCTTTAGAAAAGTGAAGGCGCCGGCCAGGGCTGCCGCATCGGCGGCGTTTTGCGCTCCACTCAGGGCCGTACACCACATTCCCACGTCAATCGCCATCGCCGCGACGCCGCACAGCGTGGTGAGAAGTATCGCCGTCAGCACCACCGCCGAGCCACTTTGGCGCGTCGTTTTTGCGGCCCCTGCCGGGGGATTTGGCGCCGCCGACCCGAGCCACTGCCGGACCACCGGCGCCAGGATGGCGCTCAAGCGAGGCGTCTGGTCCTGGGCCGTCTTGCTCACGGATGGATGTCCTTCTTGTCGAACTGCTCTGGCAGCAGAAACGGTTGCGGCATTTTCGGTCCGGTCGCCGGCGTTGCGGTCGGATGCACCACGTGGGCCGTCACCACCACCATCAATTCGTTAGTGGATCTATTGATGTTATGGCTCTCAAACAATTTGCCCAAAATTGGCAGGCTAGAGACGCCGGGCAATTTCGACAGATTCGTGGTGAGCCGGTTGTCCATCAATCCGGCAATGACGAAACTCTGCCCGTCGCCCAATTCCAGCTCCGTTTCCGCGCGCCGCGTCGAAAGGGCCGGTATTTGAAAGCCGGATACGGTGAGCGCGTTGGAGAAGTCGAGCGCGCTCACCTCCGGCGCCACCTGCAAATCAATTTCACCATCGGGCAGAATGGTGGGCTTGAAATGCAAGTTGACTCCAAACGGTTTGAACTGAATGGTCACGTTGTTGACGCTGCCCTGGCCTTGTACCACGGGGAACGGGAACTCGCCGCCGGCGAGAAAGCTGGCTTCTTTGCCGTCCATCGCCAACAAATTGGGTTCGGCCAGAATTTGCAGCAAATTCTTCTGTTGTAACGCCTGGATCAGTGCGCCAAGATTCGTGTTGCTGTTATAGAGAAAGACGTTGAGCAGGCTGCTGAGTCCGATGGTGCCGCCACTGCCGGTGACGCTCTGCAGCGGGACCGAAGCCGCCGTCGGCGCGGTGAGACTGTTCGGCGGTCCGAATTGGCCGGTAGTGACCCCGCCAATTGCGCCCCTTCCGGTTGACAATAGATTCACGCCAAACTGGCTGATCGCGCTGCGATCGACCTCGGCGAAGCGGACCTGCAGCAGTACCTGTCCCGGATCTTCAACCGGGTCGGTACTCAAGTTGTTGACCACGTTCTTGCTGAATCCGGCGGCCACGGCCAGCACCTGTTTGGCGGTTGCCGCGTTGGGCAGGGTTCCCGTTACTGTGAGGGCGTCGCCGCTGGCGGTCACACGCAACAACTGTCTCGGGTACAGGCGCAACAATTCCCGCTGTAACGGGATCGGATCCAGCCCCACTTCCACCGTGTAGGCGGTGGCGTTATCGTTGGCGTCCCAGAGCAGGAGCGAGACCTCGCCCGGCGCATTGCCCTGCACCAGCACCTGGGAAGGACTAACCACAATGGCCTGAGCGATCGCCGGATCCGTGATCGAAACGCGCGATAGCGCGACCGGGCTCTGTACTACCAAGCTGTGGTGGGTTGTAAGCTGCAGATCAATCGCCTCGGGAACGGGGCGGGGAAGGGCAAAACCGGGCGGCCCGAGCGGCGCCGGCAACGGTGCCGAAACCGGCGCGGCGGCTGTGCGGGGAGCCACGAACGTGCGCATGGCAATCAGCAACTCGGCGGGATTCAGCAGGGCGCGCGGTGCCAGCGGCGTCGGCATCGCCGCGGGCGATGGGGACATTGTTGCCAAGGCGGAGGCGGCGAGCGGCGCGCGGGCCGGCAAGCGCACCACGCGCACTGTGTTGACCAAAGGTGCGCGTTCCACCGGCGTGGCCAGCACGAGCCGCCCTTGCAGGCCAAATTCGAACGGCAGCAACGTGCGATGGGAGGGTGCCGGCGGCTTGGGCGTCTCGGCAACCAGAGGGCGCAGGCTGCCGAGAACCAGCATCGCCAACGCCACCAGAATGCTTTCCACCACCAGACGCATCAGGTTAATTCGTCGTTTACTCATGAAGTCCCGCCTCCCGCAGGGGCGAACGCCGGGCAAAGCTCGCCTTCTCCTGCTTATCGCCGCTGATCACCTCCACAACCCAGCTCGGCGCCGCAACGGGCGCGGCCGGCGGCCTGGCGCCGCTGTGGACGCGAATGGGCGCGGTCACCGCGTGGCCACCAAACAGGCTCGCGTTCACCAGCGGCGCGGTACCTTCGGACGCGCGATCCAGGGGATTGCGCAAGGCCAGAAGAATGTGTCCGTAACCATCGGCCAGCGCCAATTTTTCCGCGCCTTCGGGATTGACCAGTAACGTGATTACGGTGACTGTTTCCGGCTTGCCGTTCGGGCTCTGCTCCATTTGCTGTCCGGCGGTGAGCACCTGCACATTGGACAACAGCGTGATGGTGGTCACCGCGTTGGGGTCGCCGTCGCGGTTTGGATTAGCGGTCAATAACACATCCACGTGCGTACCCGGAATAGCGAAGCCGGCGACCGAGACCACATCATTCACCTTCACTGACACCGCCCGCATACCCGGCGGAATCAGAGGCGGCAAGCCCACGCCGGCGCCCGGCGCGGCGACCATTTCGCTGCTGAGCACCTGGTTCGGCACCGCCGCCGCGGTCAGTACCCTCCCTGTCAGCTCCGCCTCGCTCCGGAACACATGCGCCGGCAGCGCCCCAGGCGGCAGGGCGAGCGTTTTCAAGTCGCTGGATTTAAGCTGTGTGCCCGCTTCCAGCGGCGTCGCCGCCGCGACCACGGTCGCCAGCACCGGAGCCTTGCTGCCGCCGCCCTTGAGCAGGCGATAGGCAAGCAGGCAGATCAAACCCGCCAAGGCCAACGCCACCACCGCTAGTCCCATGAGTCGTCGCCGTTTCATCAGTACATGTTCCTCATCTCGACAGTTACGGCCAGCGGCACCGAGGCCAAACGGCCAATCGCGGCCGCAAGCGTGTAGGTGTAGTTCACCGTAACCTGCGACGCGGACAGACAGGGGCTGGAGGCACTGCACGCATTGCCGCCGACCTCGATCAATGCGTTCTGGTTGACGCTGATATTCGCAGTGTTAAGGGTCAGGTTGTTGGCGGCGGCATAGGCTATGACTTCGTTCTGCACGTCGCTCACGGCGACCCCCTGCACGCTCGACAGCCGGGCGCCTTCGCGGGCCGCGTTACTGATCACCTGGTGCGTTGCGGCGACCGCCGCGCATTCGCAGATCACCAGGATCAACAGGCCCAGAAAAGGCATAAGAATGGCTAGTTCCGCCAGCTCCGCGCCTTGTGTTCGTTGTGCCCGGGTGCGCATGTCAGTTAGTCTCGTTCCGCATCGTGGCGTGACCGGACACGGTCACGCTGGGCACGATCTGCGCCAGGCCCGGCGTGACCAGCGAATAAGAGTAGGTAAGATCGAGCTTACTGCCAGTAGCAGGCACCGTGCCATAATTGAGGACCGCGGCTTGATTCAACGCAAGTGTCACGCCGGAGCTTAGTCCAGCGGTGGTCAGCAAGTTGTTGACGACGGTGGTGACAGCGGCGGTGGTGGGTAGTGTTTCCGACCCCGCCGCGGGCAACGCCGAATACCGCGCCCCGGTGCGCGCCGCATTGTCCAGCACCTGCTGAATGTTCCAGATCCGGGCAAAATCGACGGTCCCAAAAATCATGAGAACGAGCAGCCCAAGCGCCAACGCGAGTTCTGTCATCGATTGGCCCCGCTGCCGCCGACTTAGAACAAACATACGGCGCATGCGATTCCAATTCCCAGGGCCACGCCAAACGGTGCGGTGACCGCGCCCGGAGTGGCAAGGTTGTGATCCGGGTGCGGATGCAAGCCGTACTCCTTCCAGCCCCGAATGATCGCTCCCAGATCGGACATCAAGAATAACAGGCGACCGCGCATCGCAAGTTGCACCAATGCCGTTCCTCCGGCTATTAGGAATGCGATCGCGATGGTTATTGCCCATAAGTTTAATCCCAAAATCGCGCCACTGGCAGCCAGCAACTTAACGTCTCCGCCCCCCATGGCGCCTAACTGCAAAAGCAGGAGACCCAGTCCGAAACCGGCCATGGTAGCGGCGACGGCGCCCCACCAACCGCCTAGCCAGGCATGCGCGGCTAAGCCGCAGAATGCTGCAGGCACGGTCAGCCAACGTGGGATTCGACGCCAGCGCCAATCCCAATACGCGGCCACCGTGCCTACGGCAAGCGCCAAGCTCGGTTCCAACAGGAATGTCATTGCCGTCCTACGAGAACGAAAGGCCGGTAATGAAGGTCTGAATCTTGCCGCTCAGCAAGGCAACCACGGCAATCGCCATGGCAACCACGCCGCCAAGAACTACTGCATATTCCGCCATATCCTGGCCACAGTCGTCGTTCCAAAAGCGAGTAAGCAAATTGGTCATAGTAGTTCCTCCTGGATGTTATTACAGCGAGAGGCCGGTGATGAAGGTCGTGATCTTGCCGCTCAGCAAGGCAACCACGGCAATCGCCATCGCAACCACGCCGCCGAGAACCACCGCGTACTCCGCCATGTCCTGGCCACAGTCGTCGTTCCAAAAGCGAGTCATTAAATTAGTCATTTGCATTTCCTCCTGTTTTGTCTATGTCGAGCGGC
>JANWLQ010000083.1 GCA_025450725.1 Terriglobales bacterium | reverse complement strand
CCAACAGGTCCAGCCGTTACCCACATCCATGCTGTGTTACGATGCGCCTTTGGAGGTCGTCGCATGAAGATCTATGACCCCATCCACGTCCGCAACGTAGCCATCGCCGGCCACGGCGGCTGCGGAAAGACATCCCTGGTCGCGGCCGCCCTGTACACCGCCGGCGCCACTCCCCACCAGGGACGGGTCGAGGACGGCACCGCTCCCACCGACCACGACGAGCAGGAGATTCAGCGCCGCATCTCCATCTCGACCGGCCTCGCCTACGCCGAATGGTCCGGCCCCGACCGCGCGCCGGTAAAAATCAACCTCGCCGATACTCCTGGGCAAAACATCTTCTTGCACGACGCCACCGCCGCCATGACCGCCGTGGAAGCGGTCGTGCTCGCCATTGATGCGGCCAGCGGCGTGCAAGTGCAAACCACCCGCATCTGGGAATACGCCGAGCAGCGGCAAATACCGGTTATCTGCGTCATCACCCGCGCCGACCACGACCACGCCAACGTCGAGCGCGCGATTGACTCATTGCGCGAGCGCTTCGGCCGCGGCATTTGCCCGGTGCAGCTCCCCATCGGCGAACAGCGCGGCTTTCAAGGCGTGGTGGACCTGGTCACGCCCGGCGCCCGGCTCTATACCTCCGGCGGCAACGGCAAGGCGCGCTCGGTCGCGGTTGACAACGCTTATGAGGACGCCACCAAAGCCGGCCACGAAGCCTTGGTCGAGCTCATCGCGGAAGCCGACGACAAGCTCATGGAGGAGTTCTTCGAGAAGGGAACCATCCCTCCCGAGCACCTCTCCAGCGGCATGCACGAGGCGATCCGCTCGCGCCGGTTTTTTCCGGTGTTAATCACCGCCGCCGCGCCCAACATCGGTCTCGACGCGCTGCTCGACTTCATCGCCGCCTATGCCCCCTACCCCACCGAAGCCGGCGAAATCACGGGCTCTCAGGCCGCCACGGACGGCCAGCCCTTGACCCGAAAAATCACCGACGATGCGCCGCTGTCAATGTTCGTCTTCAAGACCATCGCCGACCCCTTTGCCGGCCGCCTCAGCGTCTTCAAGGTGCGCTCGGGCAAGGTCAAGAACGACGAAACCGTCCTCAACTACAACCGCCAAACGCCCGAGCGGCTGGCCCACCTAAGCGTGCTTCAGGGCAAGCAGTTGACCCCCGTCGGTGAGTTGCACACCGGCGACATCGGCGTCGTGGCCAAGCTGAAGGAAACCCTCACCGGCGACACGCTGGGCGACAAATCGGCGCCGATTTTCTATCCTGCGGCGGCCGCGCCCGAGGCCGCCATTCATTTCGCCCTTGAAGCGAAGAGCCGCGCCGATGAGGACAAAGTCGGCATCGCCCTCCACAAAATGCTCGAGGAAGACCCGGCCCTGCACTTCACCCGCGACGAACAGACGCAGGAGTTCCTGTTGGGTGGCAGCGGACAGCAGCACGTCGAGATCGCTGTGGCCAAGCTCAAAATGCGTTACAACGTCGAGGTGAAAATCCGCGCCCCGCGCGTCGCCTACCGCGAAACTATTCTCGGCAAGGCCGACGTGCAGGGACGCCACAAAAAACAAACTGGCGGCCATGGCCAATTCGGCGACTGCAAAATCAAAATGGAGCCCATCCCCCGAGGCGCGGGCTTCGAGTTCGTCAACGACATCTTTGGTGGCGCCATTCCCAAAAACTACATCCCGGCGGTGGAGAAGGGAATTCAGGAAAGCGCCAAGCGCGGCTATTTGGCCGGTTTCCCCGTGGTTGACTTCCGCGCCATTCTCTACGACGGCTCCTACCATGATGTTGATTCGAGCGAAATGGCCTTCAAAATCGCCGGCTCGCTGGCATTCAAGAAAGCCATGGAGGCGGCCCGTCCCGCCCTGCTCGAGCCCATCATGGCGGTCGAGGTCGAAGCCCCTGAGGAGTTCGCCGGCGACCTCATCGGCGACCTCAATGCCCGCCGTGGACGCATCGAGGGCATGGTTCCCCGCAACGGCTCCGAGTACATCAAGGCTCACGTACCGCTGTCGGAAATGCTGGCGTACCAGTCTGATTTAACCGCCAAGACCCAGGGCCGGGGCAGTTTCCACATGCATTTCTCGCACTACGACCTCGTCCCCGCGGTCCAGGCCGAAAAAATTATCGCCAAGGCCCGCGCCGAGCGCGGTGCTGTTGCCGAGGAGGAATAGAATCAATTCATGAGCCATCCGGACGAAGAAGCACCCGCTCTCCGCATTGACTATGGTTGGGCCGCGCCTCACGGAGTGAAAGCCCTCGGCGGCCTGCAGCAGTACGTCAACCAGCAGCTCGATCACGGGCTGCTCGAACTGGTCAAACTCCGCTGTTCACAAATCAATGGCTGCGCCTTTTGCGTTGACATGCACGCCCGCGACGCGCGCAAGGCGGGCGAATCCCCGCGCCGTCTCGATGCCGTCGCGGTATGGCGCGAGTCCCCGCTCTTCAATCATAAGGAACGCGCGGCCCTCGCCTGGGCGGAAGCAGTGACCCTGGTCAGCGTGGACCGCGTCCCTGATGACGTTTACCAGTGGGTGAGCCAGCATTTCGACGGCAAGGAATTGGTGGACCTGACCTTCGCCGTCATCGCCATCAATAGCTGGAATCGCCTGGCCATAGCCTTCCGCGCCCAGACCCCGGCGCAAGAACCTTCGTAACATGGTGTTCCTCCCAGCGCTCGCCCTGGCCGGCCTGACCTACTGGCGTGTCGGCAAGCCCAATAATGTCGTGGTCAAGCCCCGGCCCGGCTACGCCCTGATCGGCGGCGGCCCCGACATTGACGAAGCCTTCCGGTGGATGTGCCAACTCTCCAGCCACGGCGACTTCCTCATCCTCCGCGCCTCCGGCACCGACGCCTACAATTCTTACGTCGCCAAACTCTGCCCCGACGAAAACTCGGTAGCAACGCTGCTGCTACCCAGCCGCGAGGCGGCGCTCGGTCCCGCCGCCGCGCGCGACATTGACACGGCCGCCGCCCTCTTCATTGCCGGCGGTGATCAGTCCAACTACGTCAATTTCTGGGCCGGAACCCCGGTGCAGCGCGCCCTGAATGCCGCCATCGCGCGCGGCGTCCCCATTGGCGGCACCAGCGCCGGCCTCGCCCTGCTCGGGGAGTACGGATACTCAGCGCAGAACGACCGCCCCAACGGACCCGATCTAACCGGCGCCGCCGCGCTGGCCAACCCGTTTGACCCGCAGATCGTAATCGAGCGCGGATTCGTGCATATCCCCACCCTGCGCGGCGTCATATTCGACACCCACTTCCACACCCGCAACCGCATGGGCCGCCTGCTGGCGTTCCTGGCCCGTAATCCGCACATCCGCGGCATCGGCGTGGATCAGCAAACCGCCCTGCTCATGACCCCCGACGGCGTTTCCCGCGTTGCCGGTATCGGCTCCGTCTACCTGTTGTCACCGGTAGCGAAACAGAAGGGCACCATTTGCCAACCAGGAAGCCCGCTGACGCTAGTCGCCCTCCCCGTAACCAAGCGCACCCGCGGTCAACCCGATATTCATTACACCCTGACCGTAACCCAAGGCAAAATCGCCGAACCGGCCTACTAGCGCTGAAACGGATCCGATGGCAGCCGCGGATCGGTGACCCGCAAATTGTGCGCCAGCGCCGGGTGGCGTTCGCGCAGCGCCTCGAACATGGCCCAAGCGGCGGCGCGGTACGAAAAATGTCCGGCCGGGCCGGTGCGCAACTCGGCGATGTAGGCGGCTTCGGCCCAGTCCATTTTGAACAGGCTGCGCTTGTAGTACCCGAGCGGCAATCCATACGAGGCCACTGCCGACGGCTGCGTCGCCGCCCAGCGTCCGGCCGATTGCATTGCATCGTGGTAAACAGCCGCGCTCCCGCACGCGGCCAGCGCGTTCGGCGTTTCGTAGCCGTGGCGAAAAGTGAAGTCCTGATGCAATTGCACGCAGCGCCGATGCCGGTGCAGGTCGCGGAAACCGCCGACGTCCATCAGAATGTCGAACTGGAAGGGGGCACCTGCCTGAAACTCGCGCGCCAGCTCATCGTGCGCCCCGCGGTGCTGCGTGCCGAGCGCAATGATCTCCTCCCGCCGCGCGGCCGGAAGTTCTTCCACAGCCGCCAAAATCTGCCGATAGGAGTGGTGGCAGTGCGCGTAGAGCAGCGAGGCCGCGATTTCGCTCGCGAGCGTTTGCGGCATGACCAGATTCACGCCCGGAGTTGAATCGGGTTCAACTCCAGCGAACAGCGTTGCGGCGCACTCGGCCAATGCGACCCGCGATTGCTCGCGGTAAGCGCTGGGGTCGGTATACTTCACCAGCGTCGGTACCGCTCCCGGCGCGCTGGCGGCTTGCTTCAACGCTATCCCAACCTGCCGACACTCGCCCCAGGGCGAGCTCAGCAGCCGTGAAATCTGCTGCTCGAGCGTGCGCGCGCTCACGATTTGTCCCAGGCTGGTCGCGGTAGCCAGCGGCAGCAAATACCGGCTGACGTCGAAGGCTCGCGCCCGCAAGGTGCGCCGGTACGCTTCAACCGTCATAGCATCCGGACGCGCGTGTTCCCCCTCCAGCCACGACGCCACCTGCGGGCTGAGCTGTTCGTAGCTGGCAAAAAGGCGGTCGATCGCCGCCGTATACTCCGCATTGCCGGCGGCTTCCGGCGGTGTGACGAAGCTCGAGCGGCGAAACTCCTGGTAACGCGTGGACCGTTCCTGCCCATCCCATCGCGTCTCGTCGGCGACCTCGATCGCGGCCAGAATCGACAGCCTCTCGATGGCAATACTCAAATGCGCGAGGTCGGCAATCGAGCGGTGGCCGTACTGAAAATAAAACGTGTTCAGGAACTTCTCGGCCTTCTGGCCGTCCATCTCCCGCAAACTCTCGCGCATCGAAAGCGCCGAGCGGCTGTACTTGGCCATGGCGTAGGCGTTGATTTCAGGCGCGACACCGTCAATTACATAAACGTCCGGCAATTTGGATGGCCCGTCAGGCATGGCTCCAATTCTCCCATAGCCAGTGTTCACAGTGGCATGCCATGCTGGAAGGGAAATGCCGGTCAGCCCCAGCCGCCAACTCGCCTTTTCGGTCCTGATGGAAGTCGAATTGAATGAGGGCTACGCCAGCGACTTGCTCCACTCCTCGCTCGGCCGCGGCCTGAGCCTTGCTGATCGCCGCTTGGCCACCGAAATCGTTATGGGAGTGCTGCGCTGGCGCGCGCCCATTGACCAGATCATTCAGCGCGCCGCCAATCGTCCGGTGGAGAAAATGGCCGCTCCGGCGCTGCAGGCGCTGCGTATGGGCGTCTACCAGATGCGGTACTTGACCCGCATCCCACCCAGCGCCGCGGTGGATGAAAGCGTCGAGGCGGCCAAGCTGGCCGACCCCAAACTGGCCGGCTTCGTGAACGCCGTGCTCCGCCGCATCGCTCGCGAAACCGCCGACGTAAAGGTCGAGGAAAAAACCGACGACAACGACTCCCATCCTGCTTGGCTGCTCGATCGCTGGCGGGCGCGCTTCGGCGCTGACGCTGCATCCGCCGCGGCCGCCTACGACAATCGCGTGCCGCCGGTGGCCATTCGCGCCACGACCGAGGCTTTGCCCGGCGAAATCGTCCTCGCCCCCGGACGCCTGCTCGCCGCCGCCCGTCGCGTAGTCGAGGGCGACATCACCAAAACCGAAGCCTACCTCCAGGGCCAGGTCTGGGTGCAGGACGAAGCCTCGCAACTCATTGCCCACCTTCTCGAGCCCGCAGCCCGCGACCGCATTCTCGACGCCTGCGCCGCGCCGGGAGGCAAAGCTGCCCTGCTGCATGCGCTCGTCCCGGAGGCAGCCATGGTCGCCGTTGAGCCCCGCCCCCAGCGCGCCCGTCTTCTACGCCGCCGCCTGCCGCCCACCGCGCACGTGGTCGCCGCCGATGCCACCCGCGAACTGCCCTTCCGCTGGCAATTCGACCGGGTGCTGGTAGATGCTCCCTGCACCGGCACCGGGACGCTCTCGCGCAATCCTGAAATCCGCTGGCGCCTGCAGCCCGACGACGCAGTGCGTCTGGCCGAGCTCCAAACCGCAATCGTCACCCACGCCGCCATCGCCCTGCGCCCGGGTGGACGCCTGGTCTACAGCGTCTGTTCGCTCGAAGCCGAAGAAGGCCCCGGCGTGGTCAGCCGCCTGTTGGCCAGCGATCCGAAACTCACTCTGGTCTCCGCCGCGCGCGTACTGAACTCGCTCCGCTCCGCCGGCGTTCTGGTTGACAATGTGCCGCCCATAGATCAACTGACCCAGGGCGGATTTTTTCAGATCTTGCCCGGCGCCGCCGAAACCGACGGCTTCTTCGCCGCTATTATCGAGCGCGCACGCTAGCGAACGCGAGGCCGGCGCTCAGCGCGCCCCGCTGTCGCCGATCACCCGCACCAATACAAAATGTGTGCCATCGCTGCCCGGTTTAATCGCGGCGGCACGCACGTTCTTGTCGCCGTCGAGCACCACGCGCAGTGACGTGGCGCCGTTGTGTTCATGCTTACGTACCACTGTGCCGTACTTGTCCAGCCGGTCGAAATAATATTGCAACACCTGCTCCGGCGTCGCCGCGGTGCGGAACTCGGCCACGTCCACGTTCAACGCCGACTGCCCGCTGCTCAGCCGAACTTGGGCGCCGCTGCCACCGCCCGAGTCGCTGACGTTAATGCCATCGAAGTCGTAACCATCGTGAAACGGCGAATCCTGACGGTTGGGCACCAGCGTCGCCCCGGGGTAAATCTCCATATCCAGCCGGCTGATGTCGGGCGTCGGTGTCACATGCACGCTGCCAAACGGCGATCGAATATCCACCTTCGCGTTTTTGCCCTCGCCGTTGATCTTCAAGTCGCCGAGCGGCGAGTGTATCTCGACCGACTTCGTGCTTCCGTCCCCGTTCTGTACAATGCGGGTGTTCTGGGCGATGCGCAGCGCCACAAAAACACCGAACGCGACCATGAAAACAACAACGATGCCCACTCCTAGCAGCACCGCCACCCAGGTGTTGTTCGTGCGCGGCGGAGGCGTAGGCGGAAGCGGCGGATTCGGCGTAGCCATAAAACAAGTGTACGCAACCCAATGGCTAAAGTTCCTAAAAGCCGCCTATGCAAACAGCCTGATGCCCGCTACCCCGGCGGCCCCCGCTTCGAGACAGGCGTCGCGGTTCCCGGCATTCACGCCCCCAATCGCCAACACTGGAGGCCCGCCCAGGGCAACCGCCGCTTTCAAAACGTCCAGACCCAGCGGCGCGCCGAACCGCCGCTTTTCCGGCGTGTCAAAAATCGGCCCCAGCACACAGTAATCCGCCACCCGGGCCGCCGCGACTTCATCAACGCTATGGCAGCTCATACCGACCAGAAAGCCCTGCGCCGCCGCCGCTCGCACCCGCTCCAGTGGAAGTCCATTCCCCGGCAGGTGTACCCCGTCCAATCCCCCTGCAACGGCTATGTCCAAACGCGCGTTGACGATGACCTTAGTGGTGCCGGTTAGTTGCCGTGCCCGTCGGCAGAGTTCAAAAAGTGCCCCGGCACTGAGCTCCTTCTCCCGGATCTGCACCCAGTCCCGCTCGGCTCCAAACGCGCTCACAATCTCGTTCCAGGCAGTCTCAGCGCCGCCGCCGGAAGTCACCTGCAACTCTTTTCCGCGACCGTTTATAGCCGCACTCCGGTGATCTCCGACGCCGCTGCCCAGAGGTTGACCAGCCCCAACCCGCTGGCCGCACCCCGCGCGTAGGGGCTCAGCCAATCACGGACCAATGCTGGATGGGGACCAGTGAAATACCCGAGCCAAAAATTGTGATCCCACACCGGGGTCCAGGGCAGGGTCAGCAGCAAAAGACCGACTTCAATGCTGGCCACCACAGCCATTGCCCGCCCCCATGCGTTTATTGTTTGCATAAATATCGTGTATCTGCTATAAACCGGCTTGACCGTTCCCCCCTTAGGATAAACGGAGGTCCTAATGAATCGATCGGATATTGCACAAATCATGGCCACCAACGGCAATATTTCCCGCGCCGAGGCCGAGCGCGCCTTCAGCGCCGCCCTCGCCGCCGTTGCCCGCGAACTGGTCGCCGGAGGCCGGGTCACCCTCGCCGGCTTTGGCACGTTTCGTCCGGTGGCACGCCGCGCCCGCACCGGCAGGGATCCTCGTACCGGCGGAAAAATTGCCATTCCGCCCCGCACCTCGGTCCACTTTGTGCTCAGCCCGGAGCTCAAGAATAGCCTCAATCCGCCTGTCGCCCAAGCCGCGCATTCTTAGGGTTGGCTTACGAATCGCCGGGCGAGGCGTCTTATGGATTGAGTGCTATGGCCATGACGCTGAGTCCGGAGATGACCGCCAACGCTGAACCAGACACCGCCGTCATCCCATTCGGCACTCCGGTTGACGTGGCGCTCAACATCCGCGCCGCGCAAGCCGGCGACCATGCCGCCTTCGAATGGCTGGTGCGCCAGCATGAAGCCATGGTGCTGCGCCTCGTGCGCGGCCTCGCCCGCCAACCCGACGAAGCTTGGGATCTCT
>JANWLQ010000082.1 GCA_025450725.1 Terriglobales bacterium | reverse complement strand
GCTCGCCAAAGTACTGGCCGTACAGCGACTCGAGGGTCGTCGGCAACACGCGGTATGCGATTTCGACAAAATCGCCCACCCGCATCGGCGGCATGAGCACGTACTTGTTGCGGACGTTATAAAACGTTTCATAACCGACCGACTCCCGGATCGGCTGGTCGCCGGCCTGCGGCGCGTCGGCCGAGCTGCCGTCGGCGTGGACCACGTGCGCGCTTAAAAATTGCACCTCCTCCACCGCCGGGTCAAATGTCACCGCATAGGTGGAAAGTGAATCCGCCCCGCTCGTGTTGTTTATGCGAAAGATCTGCTGCACGTAACGGCCGGTGTTGCCCGAAGGAAACACGTTGGCGACATTGGTATCGGCCACCACCACCACAGGACCGCTCTCCAGCGCGGCGGCGCCATCCGCGCCCAATGAGGTCAGACGCTGTTGAAAGCCGCTCATTGCCTTGGCCAGGTCTTGCACGTACGGGCCCTCGAAGCTAGCTTCCGCCGCGGCGCTCGATCCGCGCGCAATTTGCAGCCGATCGCGCAGGCTCGCATCCTGGGGATTGAGCGCCAGCGCCGCTTGCCAGCTTGAGACGCTCGCGCTATCGCGCCCGAAGTGGCGCGTAATTTCCCCCTGCGCGATCCGCAGGTCGGGAGCATCGGGCGCCAACTTCACCGCCGACGCGATGCGCGCCAGGGCTTCGGGTTCGCGCCCCAATCCGGCCAGTGCGCGCGCCTCCACCTCCTGCAGCATCGGCGGATCGCCGGTGACCCCCTCCGCTTGTTCGAGCGTCGTCAACGCGTCCGACAATGCGCCCGCCGAGCGCTCGGCGTCGGCCAGGGCGAGGCAGACATTCAAGTTGCTGGCGTCGATCGCATGCGCCCGCCGCAGCCAGGCCAGGCTCTCGCTGCCCGCGCCCATGCGCCGCATGCTATCGGCAATCGCAGCCAACGTATTGGCTGGCAGCGTCACCGCGCCCCCTGGGTACGCCCCGCGCAGCGCGTCAGCCCAAGCCATCATCTGCGGACGCATTCCCGCCGCACGGTAGAGCAGCACCATTGTCG
This sequence comes from Terriglobales bacterium, assembly GCA_025450725.1. Taxonomy (GTDB): domain Bacteria; phylum Acidobacteriota; class Terriglobia; order Terriglobales; family SCQP01; genus SCQP01. Next base: position 18,239 of record JANWLQ010000082.1, on the reverse strand, counting down.
CCGCCGCCTGCGGCGCCCGCTGGATGGCATCGGCGCTGGCAATCGCATCCGGTGCCGTCAGTCCCAGTACCGGCATCAGGTCCGCCCGTGCCGGCCACAATTCATTGCGACCCAGCTCCAGCGAGCCGAGATCGCGCCGCGCACGCAGGTTCGCCGGCTGCGTTGCGAGAACCTTCTCCAGGTTTTGATAGCTGCGGCTAACTTCGCGGTCGCGCTCGGCAAAATCGAGAATCAAGCCGATATCGTTGGGCGCGGTAGCTATGGCCGTGAGAAACGCATTCGCGTCGTCGTGATCGCCGGTATTGAAGTTCTGCTTGCGCTGCAGCACCCAGGCGTAGTCGGCGCCCCCGACCGCCTTGGCCAACGCCGTCAAATCGCGGACCGCCGGCGGCGGCGCGGAAGCCGTTTGCGTCGCCGCGACACCTCCGGGCGGAGGCGTCGCCAAATCGTCGCCCGCGGCCAGCACGATCGGCTCGCCGGCCGGCGTCGTCAAGCGCAAATCAAAATGCCAATCGGCGCTCTCGGTGTCCCCCACCTTGGCCAGAATTTCATTCCAACCCGCGCGGAGCGCGGCTCCGGCGGCGTGCTGGTCAAACGCTTCGCTGGGATGATTGGCCTGTTCTTCGAATACAGGCGCGCCATTTACCCACAGCCGGGTTGCGCCGTCGTCCATGAAGCGCAACGCGACCGGTCGCGCAGCATCGCTGTGCACCCAAGTCACGAGGTAGGCCGACACGCTTTGCGACGGACTCAGATAGGACGCCAAATTCAGCTCCGCTCCCGCGGCAGCGTACGGTATGGGGCGCCAGCTCACGTTGCGCTGCTTGCCCGCGTAGTGCGCACTCAAGTCAATCGCACCCGGCTTCAGTCCGTCGTCGTGCATGATCGCTGCCGGACTCGCATTGTCGAACGGCCCGATCGCCTGCCAGTTCTCCAGTTCACCCAGGCTTCGCCAGATTGCCGCCGCTCCACCGGCATCCCCCGCCTGCTGGGCAAGGTCCGCTTTCTGGCACTCAATTTCACCTCTAACAAGAGGGTCGAGCCCCGGTTGTGCTTCGAGCCGGTTGAGCGTCGCGCTCACCGTCGCTCGCGGCAGCTCAGGACTGGCATCTTCTTCCAGCCGGTAAAGCGCGACCAATTGTTCCACCGGAGTATGGGCCGCGCGAAAAGCTGCCTCGGCATCCGCCGCCCGTTCGGCCGGCGATCGCAATCCTGTGGTTTGCGCAAGGGAGAAGCCGACGAGCAGCCCCAAGGAAAACAAAGCGCGGTTGAAAATGCGCATCCTTTACCAGAATACAAGATCAACAGGCCGTTTCCAGCCCTATTTGGTAACCTGCATGCTCGTAGAACGTATTAGTTGGGAATGGCTCGATTCGGCATTCCAACTTCCTGCGCCCTGGCTTTGGTTCTGACCCCATTCCTGGCTCTCGCTCAATCGCCCGCGCCCGCCTCCGGCACGCCGCAATTTGTTGCCACTGTTGCTGGCACAGTTGTTGTGGACGGCGTTGCCGTTCCTGGCGCCACGGTCACCGTCACCGATCCGGCCAGCGGGAAAATGTTTGTTACTTCGACCGACGAGGCCGGGCGATTCCAGGCTAAGGTCGTCCATCCCGGTGAATTCGACATTTCGACCTCCATGGCCGCCTTTGCGCCGGCAGAGGCCAAGGTCACCGTGCCAGCCACTCCCGACAATCCGAGCGTGGCGCCGGTCGAGATTTCATTGACGCTGGCATCGCGCGCTCCCGCGCCCGTGGTCGCTGCGCCCGCACCCACGCAATCTGCCAACTCAAACAAGCCTGGGTCCAAACCGACGGCGCCGGCTGCCCCGCCGTCCATTATTGCATCCGCCAATGCGCGTCCCTCCGGTCGCGGTATCGCTAACCGCGGCGGCCGCGGCCAGGCCGGCTTCCAGCAATTGGATCTCAGCCAAACCGCGGACCTCTCCGCCGGCGGTGACGCCGGAGCGGGCGCCGACGCCACGGCCGGCAGCGGCAGCATCGCCGGCATGAACGACAGCGCAGCCACTGATTCCGCTGTGGTTACCGGGCAGGCGAGTCAAGACGCGTCACCCATGGGCGGCGACGCCATGGCGGCCGCACTACGCCAAGGCGGCGGCGGTCCTGGAGGCGGCGATTTCGGCGGCGGTGGTCCCGGCGGCGGCGGTCGCGGCGGCTTCGGCGGCGGCGGTGGACGCGGCGGTGGTGGTGGCGGCTTTGGCGGCCGGGGCGGCAGCTTCAATTTCCGTCAACTCAACAACCGCTTCAATCAGCCCCACGGTAGCGTCAATTATCAGCTCTCCGATTCGGCGCTCAACGCGCTGCCCGACACAATTGGCGGGACCTCCAGCACGACCAACCCGCCCAACGCTGCCAATCAGCGCTACTCGGCCACCGTCACCACCCCCTTCAAGATCCCCCATGTCTACGACGACAAGGGCAAGACCAGCTTGACCATCAGCTATAACGGCGTTCACGACGCCTCGCTCTCCACCGTCACCGCGCTCGTTCCGACCCTGGCTGAACGCGGCGGCAATTTCCAGGGCGTTACCGATGCCCACGGTAATCCGGTTGTGGTTGTCGATCCGACCACCGGCCGGCCTTTTAATAGTGACACAATTCCCACCGGCTCCATCTCCCCGGCAGCCGCTGGGCTTTTGGCCTTCATCCCCACGCCCACTCCCGGCGCTGTTGGCCGCTTTAATTACGACAACACAGTCAATTCACTTTCCACCAACAATAACGTCTCGGTCCGCATCAATCACAGCTTTAGCGGCCCCCTCCCAGGCGGCCGCGGCCGCGGCGGCCGTGGACGCTCGCTCAGCTTCAACATGAATTACAGCGGCGGCCACCGCGACAATCCGGGCACGTTTTTTCCGTTCGTCAACGGCGTTACAACGACCCGCGGTCTCAATATGGCGGTCAGCTATACGCAGCCGCTCGGTAAGTGGCTCAACATCGCCAGCCTTAATTACAACCGCAATCGCATTGACGCGACCAATCTCTATGCCGGCGTGCGTAACGTCACCCAGGAGCTTGGTATCAACGGCGTCTCACAGAATCCGCAGGATTTCGGTCTGCCCACCATCGATTTCTCCACCTCCGGCTTGAGCGGCTTGAGCGACACGACGCCGAGCTTCATCCGCACCTCCACCGTCTCGTTTTCCGACAGCATGGTGCGCCGCATGGGCAAGCACAACATCCGCTTTGGCGGCGACTTCCGGCGCCTCGAAAACAATCCCCAAACCGACCAATCGCCCCGCGGGGCCTTTACGTTTGACGGCCAGTACAGTGGCTTCGATTTTGCGGACTTCCTGCTCGGCGACGCCCAGCAAACGTCCGAACGTTTTGGCGGTGGAGTCTTTTACTTCCGCCAGAACGAGCCCGATCTTTTCTTTAACGATAACTGGCAAGCTAAGGGAACCTTCACCCTGAGCTACGGCCTCCGTTGGGAGTACATTTCGCCCTACACCGAGAATTTTAATCGCCTTACGAATCTCCTCGTTGCGCCCGGATTCGCCGCGGTTACGCCGGCCATTGCCGGTCAGGGCGGTCTCTCCGACTCCATCCTGAAGCCCAACTATCATCACTTCCGCCCATCGCTCGGCTTTGCCTGGAAGACCTGGGACAACATGATCGTCACCGGAGGCGCCGGCATGAGCTATAACGCCGGCGCATACGCCAACATGGCCACTGCGCTCGCCTACCAGTCGCCCTTCATTACCACCCAGACCAATCTCGGCGGTACCACTACCCCGCTCAGCCTGACCAACGGGTTCACCTCAACGAACGCGGTTCTTAACACCTACGGCGTGAATCCCGACTACCAGGTTGGCTACTCCTATCTTTGGAACTTCAACGTCCAGCGCCAGGTCGGCAAGGCATATGTCGTAAACCTCGACTACAGCGGTACCAAGGGCTCGGAGCTCGATCAACTGCGCGCTCCCAACCGCACCCCCACCGGTTTGCTCAATCCCAGTCTTCCGGTGTTCCTCTACGACACCACCGGCGCCAACTCCATTTATCACGGAGGCTCGCTCATCGTCAGCCGGCGCATGTCGCAGAGCGTATCGTTCCGTTTCCGCTACACCTACTCGAAAATGATTGATGACGCCAGCCAGGTCGGCGGCGGTGGCGGCGCCAACGGACTGATCGCGCAAAACGATCTCAACCTCGCCGCTGAGCGATCCCTCTCCTCGCAGAACCCGGCCCAGCGGCTTAATGGCAGCTACGAGTGGCAGCTCCCCTACGGACTCAACCACAAGTGGGGCGACCACCAGAGCGTGATGAATTCTGTGTTCGGCGATTGGCAGATGAGCGGCACAGTCAATTTCAACAGCGGCACCCCGCTCTCTCCGATCGTCAGCAACATCTTCTCCAATGCCCAAGGCCTGCAGGCGCTCGGCGTCAACGTGCCGCTGCGCGCGAATCTCACCGGCCAGCCCATTGCTCTCGCCAATCCCACCGAGACCGCGTTCTTCAACACCGCCGCCTTCGCCACTCCCGCGGCAGGCAGCTACGGTGACGCCGGACGCAACATCATCATCGGCCCCGGTCAGATCACGGTGAACGGTTCGATGAGCAAATCGTTCCGCCTCAGCGAATACAAGAACCTCGAACTCCGTTTCGATGCCAACAATGTGCTCAACCACGCCAACTGGGCGGGCGTTGACACACACTTTAATTCGCCGACCTTCGGCGAGATCAACCGCATCGGCCAAATGCGCCAGGTCACTTTCAACGCCCGCTTCCGCTTCTAATCACCATGCGCCGCCCTTCCCTCTCCGCTGCCACCATCGCCCTTGCTCTCGCGCTGTCCGCACAGCAGGCGTCCAAACCGCAGAAGCCGATGGTCGTCTTCAAGGCCACCACTTCGATCGTTCTCGTCAACCTCAGCGTGAAAGACGCGCAGGGCAAGCTGGTCAAAGACCTTAAGCCCGGCGACATCACCATCATCGAGGACGGCAAGCCCCAGCACATCGCCAGCTTCGATTTCGAAAACGTGGATGCGCCTGTGGCGCCCGCCGCCGAGCCGGAAACGGCCCCTTCGGGCACCATCGTCAACGGCACGACGGCTAAGCCCAAGCCCGCCGCCGCGGCCTCCATTGCGCCCGCCGCCGCCGACCAATACCGCGACCGACGCCTGATTGTTCTCTATTTCGACCTGACCACCATGCAGCCCGAGGACGTGCAGAACGTCATGGAACAGGCCCAGAACTACGTCACCAAAAAAATGCAGCCGGCCGACCTGGCCGCCATCGCCACCCTCGGCAACACGCTGCAGGTCAATCAGGATTTCACCGCCGACAAGGACGCGCTCATGCGCACCCTGCGCGCCCTCAATCCCGCCACCTCCACCGGCTTCGGCGACGGGGGGACCGGGAGCACCGACGGAACTGCCGACGATGGCTCGACGTTTGCCGCCGACGACACCGAGTTCAACATCGCCAACGCCGACCGCAGCCTCGAGTCGCTGCAGTCCATCTGCGACATGCTCGGCGGCATCCAGCAGAAAAAATCATTGATGTATTTCTCCAGTGGCATCCAGCGCTCGGGCGTCGACAACGAAATCACCTTGCGCTCTGCCGTCAACTCCTGCGTCAAGGCCAACGCCTCCATCTACAGCATTGACGCCCAGGGCCTGCAAGCTCTGCCGCCTGGCGGCAATGCCACCAGCGGCAGCGTCCGCGGCTCCGGCGCCTTCAACGGCGGCGCGCAGTCGTCCGCCCAGGATTCCCAGTTCTCACAGCAGGAAACCATCTCCACGCTCGCCACCGACACCGGCGGCAAGGCCTTCCTCGACTCCAACGACTTCACCCCCGCCTACACCAAGGTGCAGCAAGACACATCGTCGTATTACCTGATCGGCTATAGCAGCGCCAATCTGCGCAAGGACGGCAAGTACCGCCATATTTCGGTCAAGTTCAACCGCGCCGGCCTGACCGCCGTCAATCCGCGCCCCGGCTACTACGCCGGCAAGGATATTGACCACCTCACCACCGCCGATCGCCAGCAACAGCTTCAGGACGAGCTTAACTCCGACGTGAGCGATCACTCGCTCGATCTCTACTTGGCCGATGGCTATCTCCGTCTCGACAAGAATCGCTACTACGTTCCCGTCTCGGTTACGCTGCCCGGTTCAGAAATTCCGCTCCACGGCGTCAATCCGAAAGCCACACCCGAGGTGGACATTGCCGGTGAAGTGCTCGACCAAACCGGACGCCAGCTTGACCACGTCGGCCAAACCATTCGCCTCACCCCGGCAATCGCCGGCCCGGGCCAGCAGCTCCAAAACAAGAACCTGCAATACAACACCGGCTTCTTGCTCGCGCCCGGGCAGAAGTATCAGCTCCGCTTCGCCGCCCGCGAAAACCAAACCGGGCGGATGGGCGCCTTCGAAGCTGTGCTCATCATCCCCGATCTCACCGCCAATGAAACCAAGGCGCCGCACATTTTGACCACCAGCTCCATCCTCGTGGGCAGCCAGCTTAATCCGGTGCGCCCCGAGTCGCAAAACCCGCTCACCGCTTCCGGCAATGCCCTGGTGATGAACGTCAACCACGTGTTCACCTCCAGCCAGCACCTTTACGTTTACTACGAGGTTTACGACCCCAAGATCACCACCGGCAATGACGGGATTAAGCTGCTCACCAATGTGGCCTTCTTCCGCGGCAAGCAGAAGGCTTTCGAGAGCCGGCTTCTGACCACCGAGCAACTCACCGACCCCAGCCGCCACGCCGCCGTGATTCAAATTGATATCCCGCTGGCTCAGCTCAAGCCCGGCTACTACATGTGCCAGGTCAATGCGGTGGACGATGCCGCCGGGAAATTCGCCTTTCCACGCGTGCCGATACTAATTCGTCCGACGCCCGCCGCGGCCAGTGTTGCTGGAACAGCTAAGAACCCATTACAATAGCTTTAATGCGTAGTTTGGCCGTCTGGTTGTGTTTGCTGGCCGCCGCCGCGGCATCTCCGCTGACCAACCAAGGCCTTGACCGCGGCTACCGGCAGCTTTATAACCTGGAGTTCAGCGCCGCCCATCAGACCTTCGCGGATTGGATCGCATCACACCCCGCCGACCCGCTCGGCCCCGCGTCAAACGCCGTAGCGGATTTGTTCGCCGCCATGGACCGCATGCAAATCCTGCAGTCCCAATTCTTCACCAACGACCACGATTTTCTTTCCGGTCCGACCGGGCCTCCGCTGCCCGATTTCGAGCGCGAGCTGGGCCAGGCCGAGTCGCTTGCCGCTCGCGCGCCCGCCAACGACACCAATGCGCTTTACGTCCAGGCCCTCTGCCACGGATTGCGCGCCGACTATCTCGGTGTGCTGCAAAAGCGCTATCTTGCCTCGGTCAGTGAAATGAAACTGGGCGAGGCGGTGGCCCACCGGTTGTTGGCCATCGATCCTGGCGTCGCCGATGCCTATCTCGCGGTGGGCATCGAAAACTACATACTCGGCCTCAAGCCAGCGCCCGTGCGCTGGCTCTTGCGCCTCGACGGCGCCTCGACCAACAAGCTGGAAGGCCTGCGGGAGCTTCGCCTCACCGCCGCGAATGGACACTATCTTCAGCCCTACGCGCAGATACTGCTCGCCATAGCCGCCCTGCGCGATCACGACCCCGCCACCGCCGCACGTCTGCTCGAGGGATTGACGGCGGAGTTTCCGGCTAACCCGCTCTATGCCACCGAGCTCCAGCGCTTGTCATCCACCGTCACACTCGACCCGGCGCACACCGAAGTTCGGTTCACCCTATCGGCATTTCTCCACACCGTCCACGGCAGCTTCAAAATAATCAGCGGCGGACTCGAGTTCGATCCCGCGACCGGACGGGCAAGCGGCACGATTCTCCTCGATGCCCGTTCGGCCGAGACCGGTAACTCCGATCGTGACAAAACCATGCACGCCAGCGTGCTCGAGTCGGGCAAATACCCGACCATCACCTTTACCATCAACCATGTGGACGGCTCACTGCCTAACGTCAATCTTCAGGGCATGGTCAACCTGCACGGCAGCGACCACCCGCTGACCATCCCGGTCCACGTGCAACAAAACGGCGGCCAATTCACGGCGAGTTCGACCTTTGTCGTCCCTTACGTTGGCTGGGGTCTCAAGAATCCCAGCAACGCGCTGCTCCACGTGAAGGACACGGTCACGCTCGATATCGCAGCCAGCGGCACCTTGACCCAGCCGCATTGATTTAAGCCGGGCGCTTCATCCCTTCGGCGAAGCCTTGCCTCTCCTTGCACTTTGCATTCCGCGCCAGCCACACCGACCTCCAGTCGGTGCTGCGCCAGGGATGACGGTGGCCGGCGGGGCCGGGCGTCAATTGGCGACTTGCGGCATTTGGGCGTGGTCGATGATCAGCTTGTCCACGGTGGTCTTGTCGGACTCGAACTTTAGGCCGAGCTGGTCCTGAACATCGGTGATGGCGGATCGCCAATTGCCAATCAGCGACTTCATATTCGCATCGGCGCCGGGCCGCGCGTCAAGTATGTTCAGCGTCAAATCATAGCGGCCGTGCAAACCCGTCATGTCCGTCACCGGTCGGCCAATGGACGGCATGGCGGAGAGGAACTGAGCGAATTCGGCCATGGTATAGCCCTTCAAAATCATCGCCGCGCCCTGGAATTCCGGCGCGCTACTCGCCTCCTGGGCCGAGGGCTGAAGCTTCGGCCCTTGCTTGGCCACGATCAGCGCAAAACCGGGAACCGCAATTTGGCTGCGATGAATGTTGAGCTTGAAGCGCTCGGTCAGAAAACCCTGCAGCATCGCGAGCAGTTGTGCTTCGGTTGTAGTACCCGGGGAATCAGCTTCGGCCTCGACGTTATACCGGTTGGGGCGGTCCCAGTCGGGCAGTCCAGAAATGCGCTGAATCGGAACCGCGTAGGCGAGGCTCAGCATATGGCTGAGTCGTCCCGCAGTGATCACGCAACGCCCCAGCGGAACGTTCCTGGCGGGATCTTCGGGGGCGAACTTCGAATCAACGCCATGGCAGCCACCCTCGACGCCGCCGTTTTCAAGCGTGTTCGGCTTTAGCACGGCAGCCTCAAAATGCGGCGCCTGCGCGGCCGCCAGCCCAATGGCGGAAAACACCAATACAGCCGCAAGCCGCATCGCGCGCTTCAACATAGATACAATATACGTCGAATCAAACGAGTTGGGCGCCAGTTCGCGACGCGCCGTTCAGGCCGCAAGCTGCGCCGGATCACCCGCCGCCTCCCGCAGCAAGTCAATGATTTGGGCGCGAAACGCTTCGGGGCTGAACTGATCCCGCGCGCGCTCGCGGGCCGCCCGCCCCACGCGCTGGCGCAATGCGGGGTCCTGCATGACCCGATCAATGCAGGCGCGCAGCGCCTCCGCATCGCCGTGTTCAACGTAGAAGCCGGAAACGCCGTTTTCGATGTAGTCCGGCGCCCCACATGGATCGCTGGCGATCACCACCTTTCCCATGGCCATGGCATTGATCCAGGTCGTGGTCCCGGTCACCCGCCGCTCCTCGTGCACCACCGGAACCACAACACACGAGGCCGCCGCCATCTGGTCGTAGTACTGCTGCCGTGAAACGGTGGCCACATGCATGTTCGACGCCACACGCGGTAGGCGTCCAATGCTGGTGAAACAGCGAACTGGGAAAGGCAGGCCGTCCACAGCGTCCACAAGCGTGGCCCAGTCGCGCCCGAAGTTGCCGCCGGCGAAGATATAGCCTTCGTCGCTCGCGGAGCGCATATCGCTCATTTGGTAGGCCATGCGAACGTGCCGGAACTTTTTCGCGGGAATGGAAAAATGGCGCGAACAGCTCTCCATTTCGAGTTGCGTGTTACAACAGATTGCCGCCGCCGCGTTGCCGGCCAAACTGCGGACACGTGGGTTTCCGCCGGGCCATTCAATGTCGGTCATGACAACCGGCGTCCTACGGCCGGTCAGGCGCAGCAGAATCGGCAGCCACACGCCGCAGCGCCCGACCGCGATCGCGTCGTACTTGCGCGAGGCCCACAGCAACCGCAAGCCATGCTGGGCAATGAACAGCTTGTGGAGGATGGGGTGCAGCCGGCGGGGAAGCGGGGCGGAACGGCGATAGACCCACATCTCGTCAACGACATCAATGACATCAATGCCTGAGCCCCACGCCGTCTGGTCCCGAAAAGAAGTCGTCCGCGGCACCAGAAATTTCATAGTGGTACGATGCCGAAAGTCCAGAATGCGCCGCCTGCGCGCCCCCGCCAACCGGCAAAACAACATCGCCTGCGCTATGATTGTGGTTGCACGTTCCCCGCCGGAGAGGTGGCCGAGTGGCTTAAGGCGGCGGTTTGCTAAACCGTTGTACGGTCAAAAGCTGTACCGGGGGTTCGAATCCCCCCCTCTCCGCCAGAAACTAGCCGAAACCAGCCAATTCTCGCCGCGTTCTGCGTGTTGAGCGCATCCCTCTCCATTGACATGCGTCGTCGTATTTGAAAACGAACCAGCCGATTCAACTTCCATCTTCGACAAGGGTCCGCAACCGCTCAAGTGCGCCTTCCCATTGCGCCGATACCACCGCCAGGTAATCCTGCAGTTCCATAATCGAATCCGGACGGAATGCAAAGCGTTTCTCCCGTCCGGTCCTCCGGCCGCGCACCAAGCGGGCTCGCTCCAGAACCCGGAGATGCTTGGTCATCGCCTGGCGCGTAAGCCGCGAGTGCGCGCTCAACTCCGCGATCGAGCGCGCCGGCCCCTGGCTCAGCCGCATAACCAGCGCCAACCGAGTTGCGTCGCCGAGGGCGGCAAACACCCGTGCCGCCGCCCTAGGGGTTTTGCGCGACATACTCGGAGATATTCTGCACCTGGATGGCCCAGCCCTCGCCGTTGCGCAGGAAGGCCTCGGCCCGCCGCTCCGCGGGGATGTTCTCAAACCCCGACTCGCTGACCCGGAGCATTGTCCCCGCCGGTGAGGGCTCCAGGCGGAACTCCACCAACGTCGGCGTCTCCTGCGAATAATCCACCTTGGGATCAATGGCAAATGGATGCCAAGTAAAGGCGAAGTACCGCTCCGGCTCCATCGCCATCACGTGAACCTCCATCACGAGGTGCTCGTAGCCGGGGTAGGCAATGTTGCCCCGCGCGGTCTGCCCCAGCGCAAATGGCGCCTCCAGTTTTACACGAAACCACCGCCCAAACTCCCGGTAATCAGTAAGCGCGCGCCATACCCGCGCCACCGGCGCCTTAATCTCAGTCTCTTTATCGATCCGTTGCTTGTCCATGCCCAAAGCCTCCCATTACTTATGCAACCAAATAGTTGCATATTGCGGGGCGGTTGGCAAGAGAGTGCCTCGTGCAATGCCCCAAATGGGGGGATGCGCGGGCTGGGTTGGCTGCTCGATAGTGGTATGGTGCAGCCGATGTTTTATGGCGCCGTTGCGGCGGCGCTCGGAATCGTTGTCGCCGCCTTGCCGTCACCCGTGCCGGCGCCTGCGGCCCTGATCTGGGCCACCGCAGCCGCCGGCATCGCGGCCGGGTGCTTCGCCGTCAGTCTCGCGCGTCAGCGCCGCATGGCCGCCGCTGCGCTTGGGTTGGCGTTTTGCCTCCTCCTCGGTTATGCACGAGCGGCGTACGTCGCGCGCCAACCGCCAGCGGTTTCCGCGTTGGCGCGCGTCGTTTCCACGCTCGAGCCAGGGGTGCGCGATCGGCTCACGATTCTCGCCTATCTACGGGACCAGCCGCAGCCGCTTTTCGATCACGGCCATGTCAGCGCATTACGGCTCGACGTCTCCGCCATTGCCGCTGGTACTGGGTTGAACTCAGCTTTGACGCCGGTCTCCGCCGGCGTGCGCCTCTACGCCTATGCTCCGGTTGCGCCGGCCCTGCTGCAACTCTCCGCCGGCGAGGGCATCGCCTTCGACGCGCATCTACGCCCCCTGCCTACTTATCACGACCCGGGCGTGGCCGACTTCGCCGCCGCCGCCCGCCGCGAAGACGTCGAGTTTTCCGGCACGCTCGACCCCGGCCGATGGCGCGCGTGGCCGGCCATCGCCGGGCCCCGCCTCGCTGCCACGCGCGCCCACCTCTGGGCCTGGATCAGCCAACACATTGACCAACTCGCCCCGCCCGCCACGGCCAGCCGTGCGAATGCGCTGCTGCGCGGCATGTTGCTTGGTGACGTAGCGCGGCTCGACGAAACCACGCGAACTTCGTTTCAAGAGGATGGCACCTACCACTTACTCGTCGTGGCCGGTTTGCATGTTGGCCTGCTCGTGATCCTGATTGGCTATTTATTGCGCGGTCTGCGCATGCCGCTTGCCTGGTCCCATCTCGTCAGTCTCGGCCTGCTCGGCATCTACGCCTGGGTGATTGTCGGGCGCACGCCGACCCTTCGCGTGCTGCTGATGCTAGCCGTCTACTACGCCGCCGAGCTCTGGTTTCGCGATCGCCAGGCGCTCAACTCGGTGGGAATTGCGGCGCTGGTCCTATTGGCGCTGCATCCTTTGGATTTGTTCAGCGCGGGCTTCCAGATGTCGCTGGGCGCCGCCATACTGCTTGCCGGCGTGTGCCGGCCCTTGACGCCGCACTCGGCGCCGCGCTACCAGCGCTTTGCCGCGCACGTCGTCATCGCTTCACTGGTGTTGCAAATAGGCTTCGCTGGATTTAACACCGTGTACTTTCACCGCGTCAGCCCCTGGTCCATGCTGGCCAACGTGGTGTTGGTGCCCATGGCGTCAGCGCTCATTCCCATCGCCTGGATCGCGGTCGCGCTCGGCCCGGTGGCGGCCCACGTGACTGGCCCGCTTCTCGTTGGCTTCGCCAACCTGATGATCCGCGCGGCTGACGCCATGGCGCGCTGGCCCGGCGCGAACGGCCGTGTGCCCGCGCCTCCTGGATGGTTTCTCGTGCTCTTCGGCCTGGCGGTGACGCTTTGGATCGTCGCTTGCGCGCGGAACGGCGCCCGGCGCCCATGGCAATGGGCCTCTACAGGCGGTATGGCGGCGTTCGTGGTGGCGCTGTCCGTCGTGCATTTTCCTCCTCGCCTGCCGCCGGGTTTGACCGCCACCGTGCTCGACGTCGGCCAGGGCGACTCCATCTTCGTTTCCTTTCCGGACGGCCGCACCCTCTTGGTAGATGGCGGTCCGCGCAGCGCGCACTGGGATACAGGCGCCGAAATTGTAGCTCCCTTTCTCTGGTCGCTGGGGCTGCGCCATCTCGATGCGGTTCTCCTCAGCCACGGTCACAACGATCATTTGGGCGGCCTGAGCACAGTGCTGGCCGATTTCCATCCCGGCGAAATATGGTTTACGCGCTCCCTTCCCGGCGAGCCGGCGATGGCTGCGTTTCTGCGGCAGGCGCGCGCCTCGGGGGCGACGCTGCGCCGAGTCAGCTCCGGCGACGCCTTTCTCGCCGGCGCCAGCCGGCTCGACGTCCTCCTGCCGGCGCCCGATTACCTGGCGGGCGACTGGGCCAGCAACAAGGACTCACTCGCGTTGCGTCTGAGCTGGGGGACCGAATCAATGCTGCTCACCGGCGACACCGAGGTGCCCGGCGAACGCTGGATGCTCGACCATCACCTCGCCCTGGCGAGTCCGCTTCTCAAGGTCGGCCACCACGGCAGCAACACTTCCTCGACCCCCGATTTCCTCGCCGCCGTGCGCCCCGCGGCGGCCATCATCTCGGTGGGCGCGGGCAACATGTACGGCCACCCCTCACCCGAAGTTGTCGAGCGTTTGCAGGCGTCGGGCGTTCGGGTGTTCCGCACCGACCGCGACGGCGCCGTTCAGTGCCGCCTCAGCCAGCACGATCTCAGCATCTTTCTATTCCGACGCCGCCCCGGCATTGAGTAGACATGCTGCGCTCAAGCGGGTGCCCGGCGGCAGCTCGGCGGGGGGCCGTGGCCATTAATGCGGATACGGATGATTCGTAAGAATTGCCAGCGCCCGATAGACCTGTTCCAGCAGCACCAAACGCGCCAACTCGTGCGAAAGCGTCAGGCTCGAGAGCGACAGCTTGCCGGCGCAGGCGAGTCCCGGCGCAAAACCATCGGGACCGCCAATCGCGAATAACATTTCCTGGTTATAGGCCGACGCCTGCCGTTCCATAAAGCGCGCCCACCCCGGTGAATCGAGTTGCTTACCGGCCGGGTCGCACAGCCACAGACGCGCCCCCCGCGCCCGCCGCTCGAGCGCCGCCGCCGGATCCTTCCCCGCCAGCTCGACGCCTTCCACCGTGGCCAAGCGCGCAAAACCTCGCATGCGGCCGAGATATTCCTCGGTCCACATTTTGGTCGCGGCGTACTTCGTCTTGCCTGTCCAGGCGATGCCAATGCGCATGCGGCCATGGTAGCCTAGTGGCATGGCTACTCACGAGGACGCGAATCTTATTCTCCGCCTCTATGAACTGCGCCGTGAAACCGTGCTGCGCCAGGCGCGCAACTGGTTCGTGCGCGATTTTCATCCCACCAGCGCCGCCTCCATCATGGACGTGCTCAAGAGCGAGCAGAGCGCCTTCTTCCGCATGGTGACGACCTACTGGGAAATGGCGGCCACGCTGGTTGTGCACGGCACTATTGACGCCGCGCTGTTTCATGAAGCCAATGGCGAGCATCTCTACGTGTACGCCAAACTCGCTCCCCATCTCGCCGAATTGCGCCAGCTCTACAACAATAAAAAATTGGCGATGAACCTTGAGAAACTGGTTCTCTCCATGCCCGACGCCGCCACCCTGATCAAGACCATGCAGGAGAGGCAGGCGGGCGCCGCCGCCGCCCGTGGTGGACGCTAGCGCGCCGATGAAAGCCTTCATTCAGGTCGCGCTCAAGCGCACCGTACTCGATCCGCAAGGCAAGACCATCCAGCAGGCGCTGGGCAAACTCGGCTTCGACGCCATCGAAGACGTGCGCCAGGGCAAGGTTCTGGAACTGCGTTTCGTCCCCGGCACCGCGCCCGCGGAAGCCCGCCGCCAGGCCGAGCGCGCCGCCAGCGAATTGCTGGCCAACCCTGTCATCGAAGAGTACGCCATCCATTGGGAAGATTAATTCCATGTGCGGAATCGTCGGTTATATCGGTACCAAGCCCGTCGTCCCGGTCATTCTCGAAGGCCTGAAGCGGCTCGAATACCGCGGCTACGACTCGGCCGGCATCGCTGTCGTCTGTGACGGCAAACTCGCGATCCGGCGCGCCGAAGGCAAGCTGCGCAATCTTGAAGAGAGCGTCCGCCTCAAGCCGTTCGAGGGCAGCTACGGGATCGGGCACACGCGCTGGGCCACCCACGGACGCCCCACCGAGGAGAACGCCCATCCCCACCGCGATTGCACCGGCGAAATCGTGGTCGTCCACAACGGCATCATTGAGAACTATCTCAGCCTCAAGCGCGAACTCGCCGCCCAGGGCCACACCTTCCGCACGGAGACCGACACCGAGGTCATCGCCCACTTGCTCGAGCAGGAATGGAAGCAGTCGCCGGAAGCCCTGCTGGAGCAGGTCGTCCAGCGCGTGTTGCCCCGCCTGAGTGGTGTCTACGCGCTCGGCATCATCTCCACCCGCGACCCCGACAAAATCGTCGCCGCCCGCAATGGACCGCCGGCGGTGGTCGGCCTGGGCCAGAACGAATTCTTCATTGCCAGCGACATTCCGGCGCTGCTGCACCACACCCGCGACGTTTTTTTCCTCGCAGATGGCGACCTGGCCGTGCTCGCGCGCAGCGGCGTGCGGCTGATGGATTTCCAGGGCCGTCCAGTGAACCGCGAGATCACCCACATTTCCTGGGATCCGATCATGGCGGAAAAGGGCGGCTTCAAGCATTTCATGCTGAAGGAAATTTACGAGCAGCCCCGCGCCGTTCGCGACACCCTGCTGGGCCGCATCTCCCGTGACCGCGGCGACGTCTTTCTCGACGAGATGGAGCTCACCGCCGAAGACTTTCGCGGCTTCACCTCCGCCCGCATCGTCGCCTGCGGCACTTCGTGGCATGCCGCGCTGGCCGGTAAATTCCTCTTCGAGCAACTGGCTCGCATTCCGACCGATGTGGACTACGGCAGCGAGTTCCGCTACCGCGATCCATTGGTCAATCCCTCCCAGCTCACGGTCTTGATCTCGCAATCCGGCGAAACCGCCGATACCCTGGCGGCGTTGCGCGAGGCGCGCGGCAAGGGATCGAAGACGCTCGCCGTCTGCAACGTGGTCGGCAGCATGCTGACCCGTGAGGCCAACGGGTCGCTTTTGACCCATGCCGGCCCTGAAATCGGCGTGGCCTCGACCAAGGCCTTCACCGCCCAATTGGCCGCATTGGTCGTGTTGGGTTTATATCTCGGCCGCACCCGCGGCGCGCTCGCGCCCGAACGCGCGGTCGAGTTCATGGAGGAATTCGATCGCATTCCCGCCAAGCTCGAGATGCTCCTGAACCGCGATCAGGAGTACGAGGCGCTGGCCCGCCGCTTTTATCGCGCGCGCGATTTCCTCGATCTCGGTCGCGGCATTCATTACCCGATCGCGCTCGAAGGCGCGCTCAAGATGAAAGAGATTTCCTACATCCACGCCGAAGGCTACCCGGCGGGAGAGATGAAGCACGGCCCCAATGCGCTCATCGACGAAAACCTGCCCGTGGTGGTGCTCGCCGCCCACGACCCGCGCGACCCGGCCTCGGTTACTCGTTACGAGAAAACGATCAGCAATATAAAGGAAGTCAAGGCGCGCGAGGGAGAGGTTATCGTCATCGCCAACCAGGGCGACACCGACGCCGCCGAAGCCGCCGACCACGTAATCGAAATCCCGACCGCTCCGGAATTGCTGCTGCCGATCCTGGAATCAGTGCCGCTACAGTTGCTGGCCTATTACATCGCCGTCCGGCGCGGCTGCGACGTGGATCAGCCCCGCAATCTCGCCAAGTCCGTCACCGTCGAGTAGCCGCGCCCTACTCATAGCGCAACGCCACCAGCGGATCCACTTTCGTCGCTCGCCGCGCCGGCAGCGCGCAGGCGGCGAGCGCGACCGCGATCAAGATGGCGGCCACGGCTCCCAAGCTCGCCGGATCGATTGGTTTGACTCCAAACAGAAGATTGCCCAAAAAGCGCGTCAGCGCCCACGCGCCCGCGAAACCCACGGCAACGCCGCACCCAGCCAACGCGAGCCCGAGACCGAGCACCATGCCGAGCAGCCTTCCGCGTGCGGCGCCGAGCGCCATGCGGATACCGATCTCCCGCGTGCGGCGCGTCACTTCCTGGGCCAGCAATGCGTACAGGCCGATACAGGCGAGCAGTAGGGCGAGAGCGCCCAACGCGGTCGCCAGCTTGGCCAACATGCGTTCATTGCCCAGCAGCGAGTCAATTACCTCGGTCTGTGTCCGCGGCCTGAATACTGGCAGGTTGGGGTCGACCTCACGCATCACCCGCCGCACCGCGGGGAGCACCGCCATCGGGTCCGAAGCCGTCCGCACCTCGAAGCTGGCATAGCCATTCTCCGAGGGCATGTAGACCGTCGGTTCAATGGCCGAGCGCAAGTCCTGATACTTGGCATCGCCGGAAACGCCGATCACACGCCAGTAATTATTGCCTGAATTGCCGCCGACCAGGCGCCCAATCGGATTGCCGGGGCCCAGAAAGCGTCGCACGAATGTCTGGTTCACTACCGCCGCCGTCGGCACGCCCGATGGTTTCGCGTCGGGTGTGTCCGGAACGGGCACGAAGTCGCCTGGAACGAAATCCCGCCCCAGTAGCAGCGGCATACGCAACGCGCTGAAAAACCCAATACCGACCGACATGATGTCGGTGTCGGAGCTGGGTTCGCCCTTCTGTCCATGCAAATTAAAGCTGGTGTTCGACAAGCTGCCTCCCACCAGAGCGTCGTCGGAGTAACTCACTCCGCGCACTCCCGGGATGGCGGCGATCCCATCCTGCACCCGCTGATAAAGCGTCTGCACCCGCGCACCCTTGTATCCAACCAGCGCCGGTTGAAGATCGAAGAGCAACAGGCTTGAAGTGTCAAACCCGGGGTTTACCGCGCGTAGATTCGCCAAGGTCCTCACCAGCAACCCTGCCCCCGCGAGAACGACAACACAGAGCGCGATCTGGGCCACGACCAACCCATTGCCCAAATGGAGGGTGCGGAAACGCCGCCGCCCCCGGCTCTGGGTATTGCCAACGCCATCCTTGAGGGATAGCGAGAGATCGGCGCGCGCGCCCCGCAGCCCCGGCGCCAAACCAAAAACAATTCCCGTCACCACCGTCGCCGCCAGCGTAAATAGCAGTACTCGGGCGTCAAGCGCCACATGAAGGTTGACCGGGTT
>JANWLQ010000081.1 GCA_025450725.1 Terriglobales bacterium | reverse complement strand
GGTCGGCGTGGGCGTGGCCAAGCTCGGCGCGTTTGGTCTCGCGCTCGGCTCCGGCGGTTCGGGCGGTACCTTCGCCCCGGCGCTCATGATCGGCGGCAGCCTGGGCGCGGCCTTCGGCAACTTGGTCCATCAATTATTGCCGGCCGCCTCCTCGCCCGGCCTCTACGGCATGATCGCGACTGCGGCGCTGTTTGGGACGATCTACCGCGCCACGCCCACCGCCATCCTGTTCATGCTCGAGGTCACCGGCGCGTATCGCGCCATGTTCCCGCTGTTTCTGGTGTGCATTATTGCCGACCTCGCCGGGCACTACTTGATGGATACCACCATCAATACCGAACGTCTGGTGAAGCGCGGCATCTTCGTTCCCGACTCTTATGCCGCCGACCCGATGCGCATGTTCCGCGTCCGGCAAATCATGACTAGCGGTGTCGAAAGCATCCTGGCTAGCGCCCGGCTGCGCGAGTTGTTGCCCGCCGCCGCGGCGCACGACGCCCTGCCGGTGGTTGACGCCAACAACCAGTTAGTCGGCCTGCTGCACCGCAGCGACCTCTTGAACGCCGAACCCGAGGCCACCGCCGGTATGCTCGCCCGTTCCCGGTTTCCGGTCGCCTACGCCGATGAGACGGTGCATGAAGTAGCCTTGCGCATTCTCGAGTATGGCGACCATAACTGTCCGGTACTCGACCGCGAAACCGGCGAAGTCATCGGCATTCTCACTTCGTATGACCTGCTGAAGGCCAAGCAATGGGAAAACCTGCAGGAAATGCAGGAACCGGGCCGGATGTCGGTCTTCAGCATGCTGCCCTTCCGCTCCCGCGGCGCCGCTTCCAGCGCCGAGCAGGAAAAGAAGGACGCCGCAACGCGCTCCTAGTAGATGCGAAAAACGATTGCGCGCGAAAGCCGCTAGCGTCCGCAATTCCGCCTAATGGGCGGCCACGTCTCGCCGTATACTCAGGAGGCATGCAGCTTTGCGTAATCGGAACTGGCTACGTCGGCCTCACGACTGGGGCTTGTCTTGCCGCCATCGGTCATGACGTAATTTGCACCGACGCCGACGCCGCCAAAATTGCTAACCTGAACCAGGGGAAGCTGCCGATTTTTGAAGAGCGTCTGCCCGAGGTCATCGCCGCCGCCGTGGCCGCCGGCAGGCTGCGTTTTACCAGCGACGGCAACGCCGCCATCGCCGCCGCCGAAACCGTCTTCATTTGCGTCGGTACGCCGCCCGACGCCGATGGCAAGGCCAACCTGGCGGCGGTAGAAGCCGTCGCCCGGCAAATCGCCCAAAACGCGCGCGGCTACCGCCTGGTGATCGGTAAGAGCACGGTGCCGGTGCGCACCGGCGACCAGATCAAGCGCGTCCTCACCACCTACGCCAGCGGACGGTTCGAGTGCGATGTCGCCAGTAACCCCGAATTCCTGCGCGAGGGCACCGGCGTTTACGACTTCTTCCATCCCGACCGCATCGTCACCGGCAGCGACAGCGATCGCGCGGCGACGCGGCTGCGCGAAATCTACGCGCCCGTGCTCGAGGGCCGCTTCCAGTGCGGCTGGCATCAACAGGCCGCCTCCGCCTGCGGTTGGAAGCCGCCGGCCTGGGTCGCGACGTCAATCAAAAGCGCCGAGCTGATCAAGCATGCCTCCAACTCGTTTCTGTCCATGAAGATCTCCTACGCCAACGCCATCGCCGACATCTGCGAGCTGGCCGGTGCCGATTCCAGCGAGGTGCTGCGCGGTCTCGGCCTCGATCGCCGCATCGGCGCCGATTTCCTTCGGCCCGGCATTGGGTTCGGCGGCTTTTGTTTTCCGAAAGATCTGAGCGCGTTTATCGAGATGACCGCCGAGTTGGGCTACGACTTCCGCCTGCTCCGCGAGGTGCAGGCGGTGAACGCGCGCCGGGTCGAACAGTTTATGCGCAAGGTGCGCGAAGAACTGTGGGTGCTGCAGGGCAAGACGCTGGGCGTGCTGGGCCTCGCCTTCAAGGCCGGCACCGACGACACCCGGCTCTCACCCGCGTATGGCGTGGTCCGCGAGCTGCTGCGCCTGGGCGCCCATGTGCGCGCCTACGATCCCCAGGCCATGGAACGCGCCCGGCAGGAATTGAGCGGCCCCATCGAGTACTGCGAACGCGCCGAGGACGTGGCCGAAGGCGCCGATGCCATCCTCATCCTCACCGAATGGCCCCAGTTCCGCGATGCGGATTGGCCGGCGATGGCCAACCGCATGGCGCGCGCGCTGGTGCTGGACGGACGCAACCTCTTCGAGCCCGGCGAACTTTCGCGCCACGGCTTCCATTATCGCGGCCTGGGCCGCGCCCCGAGTGACGCCGTAGCCGCGCCCGCCCTCTCCTCCTGATCGCCATGCCCGCGTTACTCACTACGGCGGCCATTGCTTTTCTACTGTGCCTTGCGCTCACGCCCTTGTTGCGCAACTTGCTCGCCCGCTGGCCCTCACGCCGCCGGGCTGAACGCGAGCGCGAAGTCGCTGGCGCCATTCCGCGCCTCGGCGGCGTGGCCGTGATCGTGGCCGCGAGCTGCGCCCTCTTCGCGCCTCATTGGCTGCATCTGTCCTTGGCCACCAATGGCGCGGCTCTGCTGCGCCAGTTGGGATGGCCCGTGCTTCTCGTAATGGTGGTCGGCGGCGCGGATGACTGGTTCAATCTTCCGCCCGGATGGAAGCTCGGCGGCCAGACGCTGGCCGGGACCATCGTTTTTGCCTCCGGCATCGAGGTCACAAGCCTATTCCACCACCCCTTGCCGCGCGTCGCGAGCGCGCTTGTGACCGTGGTCTGGCTCGTCGCCTGCAGCAACGCGTTCAATTTGATTGATGGACTGGATGGACTCGCCACCGGCCTGGCGCTGTTCGCCACCGGCACCGTGCTGGCTCACGCCGTGCTGATGGGCGAGCCCGGATTGGCTGTCGTTATGGGCGCGCTCTTTGGCGCCCTTTCCGGATTCCTGCTGTTCAACTTTCCGCCCGCCAGCATCTATCTCGGCGACGCCGGCAGCCTTTCGATCGGCTTTTTGCTCGGCTGCATGGCGCTCACGTGGGCCAACAAGGCCAACACCATGGTGGGCTTGATGGCGCCTTTTTTCGCCCTCCTCGTCCCCATGCTCGACACCATTGTCGCCGTCCTGCGCCGCGGCTTGACCGGCCAGCCCTTGTTCGCCGGCGACCGGCGCCATGTTCACCACCGCCTGCTCGGCCGGGGATTCTCTCCGCGCGGCGCGGTGTTGGTGCTCTACGCGGTGGCATCGCTGGGCGCGGTGGTGTCGCTCCTGCTCGACGACATCACCGAGCGCCATACGTTCGAGTTGGTGATTCTGCTCCTGCTCACCCTCTCCGGCGTCGCCGTGCAGCAACTTCGCTACGTCGAGTTCGCCGAATTCGGACGCGCCTTCCGCCAGGGCTATCTCGACCCGCGCAAGCCGCTGCAGGCGCAAGTGACGCTGCGCGATCGCGCCGCCGAAATCTCCCTTGCCGGCGACGCCGGCGCCATGTGGATGAGCTTGCATCAACTGGCGCGCGAGCTTGGTTTTCAAGGCGCTGAATTGCGGCTCGGCTCCAGCGCCGCCCCCACCTTCTTCGAGCGCGCCGATTTCGCCCCTTCGACTTCGACTCCACTCAGCCCGGGCTTCTGCGGCTGGACCTGCCACATACCGCTCGGCGCCGAGGGCAGTACCGGCATGGTCGTGTTCTGGCGCGAATCCGGTCCGCCGGCGATGGGCGCCATCGAGGACCTGACCGCGATCCTCCGCCCCGCTCTCACCACGCGCTTGGCCGAATTGGCGACGCGGCAAGCGTCGCGGCAACCTTCCCACGTCGCCGTGGCGGGCCAGTAATGCCCAAGCCGCTACGGTTCGCCATCCTCGCGCTGCTCGCCGCCGCCGTGGTGTACGTGATCTATTCCAGCATGCACACCGCGCAGTTCCGCGTCGAGGTCTGCCTCACCTATCAGGGCGAGAGCGCCTGCCGCACCGCCGAGGGCCGCACTCGCGACGAAGCGCTCCGCGCTGCCCATGACAACGCCTGCGCCCAGGTCACCAGCGGCGTCACCGGAACCCTCGGCTGCCAGAACACCCCCGCCACCCGCGTCACCTGGCGCTAGGCCGGTTGGCCGGGCATGCGATGCGCCAATCAACAAGCGCGAGCGGCACACTGCCCGCGCTGCGCTTGCATCTTCCAGCAGCGTGGATTAGGCTTCCAAACATGAGCGCCTTTCGCCGCCTCCTTCCCGCCGCCGTTCTAGCCTCCGCATTTGCGGTTTGCGGTTTCGCCCAATCCAGCTTCACCATTCAGCAGGTGATGGATTCGCCCTTCCCCAGCTCGCTCACCGCCTCCGCGCAAGGCGAGCACGTCGCCTGGACCGCCGACCTCCGTGGCGTGCGCAATGTCTTCGTCGCCAACGGACCCAACTTCGCCCCGCGCCAGGTGACGCACTATACTCTCGACGACGGCCAGCCCATCGTCTCCGTACGCATCACTCCCGACGGCAAGACCGTCGTCTACGCCCGCGGCAGCGAGCATAATTCGCTCGGCGACACGGCCGATCCCGACAGCAGTGTGGTCAAGCCCGAGCAGCAGGTCTGGTCCGTCACCAACGGCGGCACGCCCAAGCTTCTGGGCGAGCTCGGCTGCAACGGCGAGGGCTGCGAAGATATTGAACTCTCGCCCAACGGCCAGTTGGCGGTGTGGCCCGCCCGCCGGACACTATGGATCGCCCCTGTCTCCGGCGCCAGCGCCGCCAAACCGCTGACCTGGTCCCAGGGCGACAACGTTCAGCCGCGTTGGTCGCCCGACGGCAAGCGCATAGCCTTCGTCTCCCAGCGCGTTGGCCATTCCCTCATCGCCATATATGAAGTTGGCGGCGCCTACCTGCGCTATTTGGACCCGAGCGTCGATCGCGACTCCTTTCCCCGCTGGTCGCCCGATGGACGCGAGATTGTCTTCGTGCGCGAGCGCGGCATCACGCGCAATGCGCCTCCGCCCGGCTCTTCGCCCGCGCCCAACTCCGCGCCTGCCACGCCCCGCGCTCAAATCCAGTTGCCGCATTGGGAGCTCTGGGTAGGCGACACCACCACCCTCGCCGCCCGCCCGTTTTGGCGCAGCGGCACCCGACCTGAAGACACGCTCTACAACACCAACTTCGGCGATGCGCTCAACGTCACCGCCAACCACGCCGTGCTGTTCAGCTCCGAGATGGATGGCTGGAATCACCTTTACTCCATCTCCGATTCCGGCGACGCCGGCGCCGCCCAGCCCAAGCTCCTCACCCCCGGGGAGTTCGAAACCGAGGACGTCGCGCTCGACCCCAATGGCACGTCCGCCGTCTTCACCTCCAATCAGGACGACATGGACCGCCGCCATATCTGGCGTGTCCCCATCGACGGCAGTACACCGCCCGTTGCCATCACCAAGGGCGCGACGATGGAGTGGACCCCGGTGATCACCGCCGACGGCAAACGCATTGTTTGTCTCGGCTCCACCGCCACTTCGCCCGCCATGCCGTACGCTATTGCCTCGGGCGGCGAGCGCACTATGCTGGGATCGCTTCCGGCCGATTTCCCCGAAGCGAAGCTGGTCACCCCACGCCAGGTAATTTTCCCCAGCACCGACAATCTTCAAATTCACGGCCAGCTCTTCGAACCCGCCGGCACGCCCGCAGGCCCGCGGCCGACGTTGATTTTCGTCCACGGTGGTTCACGCCGCCAGATGATGCTGGGCTTCCACTACATGGATTATTACCACAACGCCTACGCGGAGAATCAGTACCTGGTCAACCTCGGCTTTAACGTGCTGTCGGTCAACTACCGCACCGGCGTCATGTACGGACGCGCTTTTCGCATGGCGCCCCACACTGGCCGCGCCGGCGGCAAGGAGTACGACGACGTAGTCGCCGCCGCCAAATATCTGCAAACCCTGCCTGAAGTGGATGCCCATAAAATCGGCATCTGGGGCGGCTCCTATGGCGGTTACCTCACCGCCATGGCGCTCTCTCACAACTCAGACATCTTCGCCGCCGGGGTGGACTTCCACGGCGTGCACGATTGGAGCACCATTTACGCCGGTGGCGGACCGCCGCCCGCTCCCAACTCCGGCCGCGGCGGTGGCGGCGGGCGTGGCGCGGCAGCGGCCGGCGGGCGCGCGGGCGCCGGCCCCGGCCAGCCCGGCAACCTGGCGTTTGATTCCTCTCCCGACGCCTACGTTGGCGATTGGCGCTCACCCGTGCTACTCATTCAGGGCGACGACGACCGCAACGTTGATTTCGGTCAGATGATCGACCTTGTGGATCGTTTGCGCGCCCAGGGAGCGCCCTTTGAACAAATGGTGCTGCCCGATGAGATCCACGGCTTCCTCCGTTGGTCGAGCTGGGTCAAGAGCTATATCGCCACGGCCGATTTCTTCCAGCGCGTGCTCCAGCACGATCAGAAGATTTCAACCCAAAATTAGGCCAAGCGGTTAATCTCCTCGGCCAGCGCAATATCCTTGCCGGTTATGCCGCCACTCGTGTGCGTGTAGGTGGTGATCTCCGCGTGGCCCCACCCGAAGCAAATATCGGGGTGGTGTTGCCGCGCCTCGGCGACCGCGCCCACTTGATTCACGAAGGCCATCGCCTGGGCAAAGTCGGCAAAGCGGAACTCCCGCTTTAAATGATGGCCGTCCACCACCGACCAGCCTTTAGGAACGTTGGCAGGGACATTGGTTTCCATCGCGACACCTCCTTCCACTCACGATAGCACTGCTCTTGCGCCAACTCTTGCTGGTGGCAGGGCATCTGTGCCTGAGTAACCAAATATCAGCAGAAGGCCCGAAGTGTTGTTCGCCACTTCTTCCTCGGGCTCATGCCGGAGAACATGATTCGATCCAGGAGGAAAAAAAGCAAATGGCAAAGAAAATGTCGTCTCACCTTTGGGCTTATCTCGCAGTTCTGCTCGCGGCCTTGGTTGGCTTGGCCATGACTCCGCTGGCGAACGCGCAGGATACTTCCGCAACATCGCAATCCGCTCAGGATCAGAAAACCGTCAGCGCCACCGGCTGCCTGCAAAAAGCGGCCTCCGGCAACGGTTATCAGTTGACTGATTCTTCCTCAATGAAAACCTACGATCTCAGCGCCGCCTCCAGCGACGTGGATCTCAGCGCCCATGTCGGCCACACCGTGACCGTCACCGGCACGCCGTCGGCCGCCAGCGACACCTCGGCCTCGGGCACTTCGAGTGCGAATCCGAGTTCCAATCCCAGTAATCCCAGCAACCCCAGCTCAACGCCCGGGTCCAACCCGTCCAGTTCGACTTCCGGCGCAACGTCCGGCAGCTCGAGCAACAACCAGCAGTTGAGCGTGAGCAACGTCAAGATGGTTAGCAGCAGCTGCCAGGCCGGACACTAAAACAGTCCGTTTTGGTTCCGTGCGCAAAGGGGCGGCTCAGCCGCCCCTTCTTTTCGTCGCGGCTCAGCTGCCCCTTCTTTTCATCGCGGCCCAGCCGCGCCTTCCTTTTTGTCGCGGCTTCGCCGCCCCTTCTTTTTCTTAGCGGCCTTCCGGCGTCGGCACACTGGCGGCAATTTCGGCCAGTATGGCGCTCGCCTGCTCGCCCCGCCGCTCACCCACTTTCGCCCGCACCACCACGCGATGCGCGCACACCGGCTGCAGCAGACGCTTCACGTCGTACGGAACACAGTAGGCGCGGCCTTCGAGTGTAGCCCAAGCCTGGGCCGCGCGATGCAGCATCAGCATGCCGCGCGGGCTGACGCCCAACTCCAGCCCCGAATGTTGCCGCGTGGCCCCCACCAGCGCCAGTTCGTAGTCCACGATCTCCTCTGACACGCGCACATCCCGCACCGCTTGCTGCAGCTCCATTACTTCGGTCAGGCCAAGCACCGGTTCGGTGCGCGCCAGCAGCGCGTTGCCGGCCTCGCCGCGCAAAATCGCCCGTTCGTCTTCGCGACCGGGATAACCCATTTGAATGCGCAGTAAAAACCGGTCAAGCTGCGACTCCGGCAGCGGATAGGTCCCGTGGTGTTCGGCCGGGTTCTGTGTGGCGATGACCCAAAACGGCTGCGGCAGCGGGTAGGTGCGGTTATCCACCGTCACCTGGCGTTCGTTCATCGCCTCCAGCAGCGCCGACTGGGTGCGCGGCGTGGTGCGATTGATCTCGTCGGCCAATAAAACATTCGTGAAGATCGGCCCGGGATTAAACTCGAACCGCTCCTGCGTCTGGTTGTAAATGCTGACCCCGATCACGTCGCTGGGCAGTAGATCGCTGGTGAATTGAATGCGTTGAAACCGGCCTTCGAGACCGTGCGCGACGGCTTGCGCGAGTGTGGTTTTGCCGACCCCGGGAACGTCCTCGATCAGCAAGTGGCCTTCCGCCAGCACCGCCACCAGCGCCATGCGCACCGCGTCGCTGGAACTTCGCACCACGCGCCGCAACTCGGCTTCTAATCGTCCCAACTGCGCTTGCAGTGCCAGCTCGGTTTGCATGTGGTCTGCCTTAACGCGCCGTTGCCGTTATTTTACCATCCACAAACACCGATGCCCGCGGGCGGCTCAAAGCCGGCGCGGGCATCCGTGCGGAGAATAGTTCCGAAGAACCTCGGCCTGAAGGCTGCGAAACCTCGGCCCGGCGACTACGAAACCATTGATGGAGTGCATAGTACGGGCGAACTCCAGACGCTGTCAAGCATAGTATAAAGCCTTTGTTTTGTTCAGCTTGCCAGCGGCCTATTTCAGGTTTAAGCGGATCAATGCCTCTCGTTGGGCCTTTTCAAAGCGCTCCGGGAACCAGCGCTCCAGCATGGCCCGCGTGCCGCCGGTCAGCAATCCGACCACGACGGCGACCCCAATGATGAAGCCACACAGCACAAAAATGCCCAGGATCAAAGCCGGCAACGCATCGATTCCCACCGGAGTCGGCGGGACCATCGTGATATCGGCGTCGTAATTCACCGCTTGCAGCAGTTGATCGGCATCGGCGCCGGAAGCTCCGTGCAACAAAACTAAAATCGGTCCGCTACGCCGGACCGAGAAGCCCGCCATCTTTTGCAAAGCCCCAAAATGGCTGCGCGCGATCTGCGGGGTGGGATAGGCAATGACGGCCATTTGCGCCGGCGTCGCCGCGCCCAAATCGTAGTCGCCCAGCTCGGCCTGCGCGCCCATATTGAAGCCGACTGCCTCTGGTGCGAGCCAATGGCAGAAGGCTGAAAACGCCGTCGGACCTTCGACAAAATGCGTGTCTCCCGCCAGCAGGTGCGCCGGCGGCAAGTAGTAGGGCGACGACGGCAGCGGACCACCGCCCGCGCTGGCGGTCAATGCCGCCGCCAGTTGCCGCATTTCACTGGCCGTCATCGCCGTCAGCTCGTCCATGTGGACGCGTACCAACCACACTCCTCGCGTAAACAGAATTACATTGTCGCCGCTGGCCGCCTGCTCTTTCGGCTGCGCCAAGTCGAAGGGATGAAAATTGTCGGGACGGTAATAGGTGAACGCGCCGTAGGAGCCATACACATCGTCGAAGCGAAGTCCCTCGACGGTGATGCTCCGCCCCGAGCGCTGGTAGGTGTCGCGTTCCAGCGATCGCAGCCCGTACTCCGTCATCGCCTGCGCTTCCGGTGCGGGCAGCGGCCAGGGCGCGGCCTGTGCGACTTCGCTCTTGCTTTTATGCCACCCGGCGAAATCCGGCAAAAACGGCGGCGGCGCCGCCGCCCACGCCACCAGCGCCAGCACCAACCCAATTGTCAAAATTCGCCAACCCGCCACCTGTTTATTGTACCGGCTCCCCACCCGTGCCCAACCACGCCGTGCGCCCAGGTGAACGTCGCCTCAGCCGCGTGAATCGCGTCGCGCGCCTGCTGGATTGAAAGCTGATTGAACGCCGGCCGAGTCTGGCACGACATCGTCCTCTCATCCTTGGCGCCGCGGTGCCGGCTTACTCTTGCCGCATGGCCAGAATCGGGTCCACGCGGCTGGCGCGGTGGGCCGGCCACCAGCCCGCCACCAGCGCCGCCACCAGCAACATCGCCCCGGCGCCGGCCAAACTGGCGGGATCGTAATACGCAATCCCGAACAAGTGAATGCGGCTGGCGAGAACTCTGGCGCCGGCCAGACTGGCGGGCACGCCGAGCGACAAACCCAGCACCAGGATGAGCGTGACCTCGCCCAGAATCATGCGCAGCACCGAGCCGCGCCCCGCCCCCAGCGCCATCCGTACGCCGATTTCGGGAGTGCGCCGCGCAACCCCGTACGACATCACGCCGTAAAGCCCGATCACCGCCAGAAACAAGGCCAGGATGCCAAAAACTCCGCTCAGCTTAGCCAGCAGGTTCTCCGTCACCAGCGAGCCGTCGAGCAGCTCGGTCATGGTCTGAATCGGCGGCGGCGGGAGATTCGGCGCCGCCGCCTGCACGGCGCGGCGCAGGTCGCCGGCGCTTCCGCCGCGTACCACCACCACCGCCGAGCCGATCGGCACCACGGGAATGCCATTGAAAATCGGGAGGTAAAAGCGCGGCTCGATCTTTTCCCCCAAACTATTTTCCTTGGCGTCGCCACAGACGCCAACGATGGTGTATTCGGCGCGCTTGTCGTCCGGATAGAGATCGCGCACGCGTTGACCCAGCGGCGACGCGTGGGGGAAATAATGCCGCTGGAACGCCTGGTTGATCACGACATTCTGGATCCCCGACTCGTCCGCGTCGGTCAGGCCTCGGCCGGCGATAATCGGAATGCCGGCGGCGCGGAAAAAGCCGGGTGATACTTGGTCAAACCCGGAGCCGGGATCATCACTGCCGAGGTTGAGTCCGGCGACCGAAACCGGCACGCCCATATCGCCGCCCTGAAACAGACCCAGTTGACTCAAGCCCACCGCGCGCACGCCGGGTGTGGCCAGAAGGCGATCCTCGAACTGACGCAGGAAAGCGACCGCCGCCGGACCTTTGTAACCCGCCACTCTGGCATCAAGTGGAAACTGCAGCAGCTGGTTGCGATCAAAGCCGAGCGGGGCGCTCGCCAGTTTTTGCAAATTGCGAACGAACAGTCCCGCCCCCACCAGCAACACCACCGCCAACACCACCAGCCCGATGATCACCATCTTTCCCAGCGGCCAACCGCCGCCCCCCAGCCGGCCCAGCACGCGCCGCGTGCGCCCCGAACCGCCGCGCCCCTGGGCCTGTAAGATCGCATTCAGGTCAAGCCGCGCCATGCGCAGCCCCGGCGCCAGGCCGAATAAAATTCCCGCCAACAATGTGATCGCGACAATGAAGCTCACAACCCGGAGATCGGGACTAAGGTTGAGCAGTATTGGGTTGCCGCCGGCCACCAACCTCACCAGAACGCGCACGCCCCAAACCGCAAGCCATGCGCCCAAGGCTCCGCCGATCAGTGCCAGCAATACGCTCTCCGTGAGCAATTGGCGCAGAATGCGTCCGCGTCCGGCGCCGAGCGCGGCACGGACGGCGATCTCTTTCTGTCGCGCCGTCGCCCGCGCCAGCAACAGGCTGGCCAGGTTGACAATCGCCAGTAACAGCACCATTCCAACCAGCGCGAATAACGCCAGCAGCGCGTCGGAAAACTGCGCCCTCACGCCCGAGGTTCCGGTTGCGCCGCTCGTCAGCGCCAGCGTTTGGTTCATGATGTCGCGCCGCTGCCCGGCGTCGGAGGCGGCGCGCGCCTGCGCTTCAAGCGACTGGCGAAAAACCACGTGGCACGCCGCCTGCGCTTGTGCCAGCGTCGTACCGGGGCGCAAGCGGCCCATCACCTGCAGCCACATGATGCGACTGACGCCGGGCGCGTCGTGCAGCATATCGGCGCCGGTGAACACTTGGTTGGCCATCGAAATCGGCAGATAAACGTCGGGCTCTTGCCCCACGTCCTCGCCGGTAAAGCCCGATGGCATCACGCCGACCACCGTGTAAATGTGACCGAAAAGACGGAACGTCGCGCCCAGCGCGGCGTCGTCGCGATGAAAGTGCTGCGTCCAATAGCCGTACGAAAGCACCGCATAGGCGGCGCTTCCCACCGCCGCCTCGTCCGCCTCGGTGAAGCCGCGGCCGCGCACGGCGGCAATGCCGAGCGTCGAGAAGTAGTTGCCCGACACCAGTTTGGTTTGCACAGGCTCGGCGCCGCGCCCCCAGTCAATCAAATTGCGATCAGCGCCGCTCTGGCTGGCCAGCATTGCGCTGAACACCTGGTTATGGTCGCGCAGGTAGGTATATTCCGAATAGGCAAGTTCGGGCCGGTTGCCGTCGCTCAGCCCATAGCTGGTGCCGATTGCCGAAGGATTCGTGAGCAGCACCAGTTGTTCCGGATGAGGCACCGGCAGCGACCGCAACATGGTGGCGTCAATGAGAGTAAAGATCGCGGCATTGGCGCCGATCCCAAGTGCCAACGTCAGCAGGGCAATGGCGGTAAAACCCGGCGCCTTGATCAGCATGCGCAGGGCATAGCGAATATCGGCGAGCATTCCAAAAGGATACCCTCATCCTAAATCTTCGCCGGTGCTTATGGCTGCACGACCGGCGCGCCGCCGTTCCGTCCGCCCGCGCCGCGACCGCCACGCGCCGGCGCTACGCCCAACGGAATACTGGGCAGCGCATCAGGAGGCTGGGCCACCGGCTCAATGACGTGCATCCGGCCCTTCCAGGCGTCGGCATCATCGGGCCCGGCGGGTCCCATCTTTCCGACCACCGAAGCCAGCAGCTCGGCCGAATCGTAGACTTGACCCGACTTCATAATCCATTGCACTTTGTGGGCATTTTCGATGTCAGCAAGCGGGTTCCCGCGCACCACAAACAGGTCTGCGTACTTGCCCACATCAATGCTGCCCAGCTTATTGGCGACGTTGAGCGCCCGCGCACCGTTAATTGTGGCAAAACGCAGCGCATCCTTGGGAGGAATGCCGGCGGCGACGAAGGCGCGCAGCTCGCGGTGATCGGCGAAGCCGTCCAAATTCTCGCCCCAACTCGGCAAATCGGTGCCCAACGTGATCCAATCCCGCCCGCCCACATCGTAGAACCGCTTGATCTCTTTCCGCTTCACCGAGTAGATCTTGCTGAATTGCTCGTTCGGTTTTTTCGTCTTCAACCCTTCCGTCACTACAGTGCGGGCATAGGGCGTAAGATATTGCTCCTCGTCGGTCCACGGCGCAAAAACCTTCGGGTCTCTGTGGCCATAGTTGTAGTTGCCGTACGTGCTCAAAGTGGCGTCGTAGAAAACGTGCTGGCGAATAAATAACTTCATCTCCGCCAATTCGTCCGGACTGTTAACATCCATTTCCTGCAGCGAAGCGTAGGCGGAACGTGTGGCCGGCATGGTGTCGCCGCCCATGAAATGCTCAATGCGGTCGATGCCCATCAAAATGGCATCGCGCGGGTTGACGGAATCGCGGAACCCCGAATCCAAATGGCCAGTGACGGTCAGACCGTGCTTGTGCGCCTCGTCAATCAGCGCCTGCAGCTGCTCGGGATGAATACCCTTGCCTTTGAAGTCGCGTGCACCGTTGGCGGCCCAGTAGTCCACCTCGGCGCGAATCCGCTCCGGCGTCTCGAGGGCGTTGTTCCAGCCCGGCCGAGCCGAGCCGAAATACGGGCCTGAGTTGTATATCCGCGGTCCGACCTGCTGGCCATTGTCAATCAACTCCCGCGCGTGCTTCATCCCGGCGGGATCCACCTCGCCGGCGGGAAAAGTGGAGGTCACCCCGTTGGCGAGATACAACACCGGATTCACGTGAAATTCGTCAATGCGGCCGGCCCCGAAAAGATCCACCGCATAATGGGCGTGCAGGTCGAAGATCCCCGGCAGTATGTACTCGTCCGCCGTGAGATTCATGACGTGCGCCGCCGATAGATCGGCCCCGCCGACATCGGCGCCGATCGCCATGATCACCCCGTCCCGCACGATCATGGCGGTGTTGCGCACCGCCACGCCGCGTTCGACGTCAATCCACGAGCCACCTCGCACCACTGTGTCCCCGGCGCGGACCTGAATCGGCGCCTGCGCCTCCATCGGCGCCGCCCACAATAGGCTAAAGACAACTGCACAAAGCCAGCTGAGGCCAGCGCGCCGATTTAGCATTAAGTTCTCCTTAGAAGGTTTGCGTGACGTAAAAGTCCAGCGTACGCGATCCCGGGTCGTTGGTGTTGCTGAAATCACGGCTGACCGCGATCGCGGCGACGCCGAGCGCGATAAGTTCCACGCCCGCATCGAACAAGCCCGCGTCATCTACGAAAAAATCGCCGGCTCGCCGTTATAACCTGCTGCCACCAATGCGACGCAACGCCGCGGTGCCGCCCCGAACCGCCTCGGTGGTGAGCTGCATGTCCAGGGTCGCCAATTGGCCGCCATGGGCTGCCGCAAGCGCGAGCAGATAGGTGTCGGTCAGTCGCGCGGCACTGAGCAACCGTTGCGAATCCACGCGAGCGGAGTCAAGCAGGGAAATGTCGTCGGGCCAAAATTCGTGGTGACGCGATCGCACTAAACCGGACAACAGCGGCGCGACCGTGTTCGGCGATCCTGTTCCGGGATACTGCGGGTGTCCGAGAACACGCAGCACACCATTTTGTGTCAGCGGACACGTGGCCCACCCGCGCTGGCCTTCCCCCTCGAACCATGCATGCGCCACGTCGTGCAGCACATGCGCCGGATCAAGAAGCGCAATGATGACGTTGATGTCGAGCAGAAAGCGCTTCAGGGCGGATCCTCGGCCAGGCGCCGCACCAGCTCCGAGGTGACTGGTTGTTCGGCGCCGCTCCTTGCGATCAGGGGAACCCCATTACGCACCCGCCGGCGCGAAGGCGCGACCGATAAGCTGCGCCGCGCCAATTCGGAAACGACCTCGCCGACAGTCCTCCGCTGCATGGCCGCCAGCTCCTTCGCTGCCGCCAATACATCATCGTCAAGGCTCAGGGTCGTCCTCACATCAATCATCATACATCAGATGCTTCGCTGCCGGCAGGGCGCTATACTTACCCTCGTGCCGCTCACCCCCGGAACCCGCCTCGGACCTTACGAAATCGCTGCGCTCTTGGGCTCCGGCGGCATGGGCGAGGTCTACCGGGCCCACGACACCCGGCTCAATCGCGACGTCGCGATTAAGGTTTCCTCCGAACGCTTCAGTGACCGCTTCGAGCGTGAAGCCCAGGCCGTGGCCGCGCTCAACCACCCCAACATCTGCACGCTCTTCGACGTCGGCCCCGACTTCCTGGTCATGGAACTCCTCGACGGCGAGACACTGCGCGCGCTGCTGGGCCAAGGGAAACTCGGTCTGCG
>JANWLQ010000080.1 GCA_025450725.1 Terriglobales bacterium | reverse complement strand
GGGCGCCAGTTCTGGCTCGGACACCCGCGGCCCGACAATCACCGCCTTTTCACCATCGTCGGCGTGGTCGGCGATACGCGGCAATATGGCCTCGATGCTCCAATTCGGTTGGAGGTCTATTTTCCTTTTGCGCAAGATCCGCCCGATTCCCCCACATTCATCCTGCGCACCAGAATGGCGCCGCTCACTCTGGCCAACGCCGCGACGGAAGCCGTGCACGCCCAGGATGCAACCGTGCCGGTAACGGAGGTTAATACGATGGACGCTGTGTTAGCCGCCTCAGTGGCCAACCCGCACACGACTCTGCTACTGCTCGCCATCTTCGGCTGCCTGGCACTTCTGCTCTCGGCGGTAGGAATCTATGGCGTGATCAGCTACACCACCCAGCAGCGCACCCAGGAGATTGGGTTGCGCATGGCGCTGGGCGCCGATCCATCAAACATTGCCCGGCTCGTCGGCGGACAAAGCCTGCGCCTGATCGCTATGGGCGTCGCGGTCGGACTCCTCGGCGCACTGGCATTCTCGCGCATGTTGTCGAGCTACCTCTATGGCGTTTCCGCCTCCGACCCCACCGTCTTCGCCAGTGTGACTGCCGTCCTTATCATGGTGGGATTGGCGGCTAGCGCGCTGCCCATCGTCCGCGCCACCCACGTTGCCCCGCTGCAAGCCCTTAAACAGCAATAGTTCTTACGGCTTTTTGAAAATCGCTTTCGGGACTAGCACATGTACGCCCACGTTCTGGTCCACTAGCTCGGTGACATGGACGTTGCCGGCGACGCTGCACAGCATGTAGGCGTCCTCCTTGGTCATTCCCTTGGTGGCGGCGAGGAAGTTGATCATCTCCTCGGCGGCCTGGGTGGTTGCGGCCACGAGGTCTTTGTTGAAGCCCATGCTGATGTACTCGGTAGGGGTCTCGGCCCGGGGCCATTTTTGCTGGGTGTTCTTGATCACCTGAAACTTAAAGGTGCCCTCGAGTGAGGTCTCGAGCGCGGTGATATCCATTTCACCGTCGCCCTGGCCGGCGTGACCGTCGCCGGCATAGAAAAGCGCGCCGGGAACAAACACGGGAAAGTAAACCGTCGTGCCCGCGACCAGGTCCTTGTTGTCCATATTGCCACCCATAAGATCCGGCGGTACGGAACTGTGTTTGCCGTCGGCCTCGGGCGGGGCCACGCCGATGCTGCCGAAGAAGGGGTGCATGGGTATGTCGACGCCCGGAGCGAAGTGCGCGATCATGGTCTTCCAATCGAGCGGAATGATTTTGGTCTGGTGCTCACCGGGAAAGTACTGGGGCAGGAATCCAGTGCGCGGGCCAAAAGAGTTGTAGGCGTAGTTGATGCGTCCCTTGATGCTCACGATGTGGACCGCCAGCGTATCGCCCGGTTCGGCGCCGGTGATGAAAATGGGGCCGGTGAGTATGTGTCCACCAGGGCCGCGCGCCTCGCGCGGGACATTGGCGTAGACCTCCTTCAGCGTGGGCTCGATTTGGTCGTCCGGCACTCCAGCGCGGGCCAACCCGGTCGGGCTATTGGTCAGCAGGGTATCCACCGTCACGGTCGCGCCGTCCTTAACCGTAAGGACCGGCGTATCGCCGGACCAGTAGTGGCCCCAAGCCACCGTCTTCGAGCTCACGGCAAGATGTTGTGCCGGAAGTAAGGTCGCCAGCGCCAGCGCGAAAAGCAGAGTCTTTGCCATGAAACTTACTTTAGCCGAGCCACGTATAATCAGGCAAGGATCAACGCCAACACTTATGAAGACCTTTTGGACGGAACTGAATTTTGGGCTGCGTTTGATCGCCCGCTCACCCGGGGCGAGCGTCATTGCAATTGTGGCGTTGGGCTTGGGTATCGGCGCCAATACCGCCATTTTCAGCGTCGCCAACGGCATTCTGCTCCATCCGCTGCCGTACAAGAATCTTGACCGGATTGTGTCGGTGTTGGAAGTGGCGCCGCACCGTGCGCCCTCCCAAACTAACAGCGTCTCAAATTACAACTATGTAACCTGGCGCCGCCAGGCGCGCTCGTTTTCGGAAATCGGCGCCTTTCGCGGCGACGAGATGAACCTCGGCGGAGTCGGTACACCGGCCATGGTCGAGGGCTTCCTGGTCTCGACCAATTTTTTCAACATCCTGCCCTCCACCCCGATCCGCGGCCGCACCTTTCTGCCCGAGGAGGGCCAACCGGGGCACGACCGTGAGGTCATCCTGAGTCAGGCCCTTTGGCAGCAGCAGTTCAATGGCAACCCCGCGATTGTGGGCCAAACTGTCCAACTCGACCAAATGGCGTACACCGTGGTCGGGATCATGGGCAAGGACGCGATCTATCCGCAAACCGCCGCGTTATGGATGCCCCTCGCCCTCAGCCCGCAGGACCAGGACGATCGTAGTAACCACAGTTTGCGCGTCATCGCCAGCCTGCAGCCGAATGTCAGCCTACCCCAGGCGAGCGCCGAAATGAAGGCCATTACCGCCCGCACCGACGCGCAATACCCGGCGACCAACCGCGACTGGAGCGTGGCCGTGCAGGGATTGGCTCAAGAGACAGTGGGTCCCGAGACCTATCAGTACGTGATCATGCTGCTGGTGGCGGTCGCCTTTGTGCTGCTGATTGCCTGCGCCAACGTGGCCAATTTGCAATTTGCCCGCGCCATGGGCCGGAGCCAGGAACTGGCGATTCGCACCGCGCTCGGTGCCGGGCGCTGGCGATTGATTCGCCAATTGTTGACCGAGAACCTATTGCTCGGCCTGGGTGGCGGCCTGTTCGGCATTGCCTTCGCCTGGTATTCCATTCGGCTGATTCTCGCCTATATGCCCGCCGATGTCGCTCAATTTATCGGCGGCTGGGACCAGATCTCGCTCAATGGCACCGCACTCGCATTCACGCTTGTGGTGGCGATCGCCGCCGGTTTGTTGAGCGGCTTATTTCCCGCCTTCCACGCCTCGCGTCCCGATCTCAATGCCACGCTTAAGGATGCCGGGCGCGGCTCGACCACAGGCCGCGGTCGCCAGCGACTGCGCGGAGCGCTGGTGGTAGTGCAGGTATCGCTGGCGCTCATTCTACTGGTGGGCGCCGGCCTCATGGCGCTCGGCTTCCGCTCGTTGTTGAACGCCAGCAACGGTTACGACCCCACCGCGGTGCTGACCATGCAGATGAATTTCCCCGGCACCGATTATTATAAGAGCGACACCAACCGGGAAATCTTTTACGACCTGGCCATGCGGCGGATCGCCGCCATTCCCGGCGTTACCGGCCTGGCCAGCGCGGCGAGCATTCCGTTGGGCAACAACTACTCACGCACTCGCTTCAACATTGAAGGCCGTCCGCCGGCGGAGACGAGCGCTGAGCCGGTGCTGCTGCAGTTTGTCAGTCCGGGGTACTTCGACCTGCTGCACGTTCCTGTGGTCACGGGCCGGGACTTCAGCCTTTCGGATGGACCGGGCAACCAGCCGGTGGCGCTTGTCAGCCGGCAGTTCGCCTCGCATTACTTTCCCAGCCAGAATCCGATCGGCCAGCATATCCAGCGCGGCAACAAACCGGGCAACCCGAACTGGCTGACGATTGTGGGTGTGGTCGGCGACATCCAGTACGACTGGTCGGATCGCGCGCCCGAGCCCACTTTTTACGTTTGCACCCGGCAGTCCCCGCAGGAGTCAACCTACTTCCTGCTCCGCGGGGGCGGCGGGCGCGTGACGAATTTCGGCGTGGCCGTGCGTCAGGCGGTGGCGGCTGTGAATCCACAGCAACCGCTGTTCAACCTCAAGACCCTGGCCGATGTGATCCACGAATCGACTATCGGGTTGGCCTATGTCGCGGTCATGATGACGGTGGCCGGCCTTTTGGCGCTGGCGCTCGCTGCGATCGGCGTCTACGGTGTGATGTCATACCTGGTCAGCGAGCGCATTCACGAATTTGGCATTCGCATGGCGATGGGGGCCAGCCAGGGACGGATCCTGGCGCTGGTGATGCGCCGGGGCGCCGTTTTGCTGGGGCTCGGTCTAGCCGTGGGGTTGCCCCTCGCCTACCTGATGGCGCGCGCGCTGCAAAGCTTGATCTTCGGCATCAGCGCCGGCGACCCCTCAACCTTCGCCGGGGTCGCCCTATTGCTGGCGGTCATGGCCGCCATTGCCTGCTACATTCCCGCCCGCGCCGCCACCCAGGTGGACCCGCTCACCGCCCTGCGCGATTAAGCATTGGTTGTTGTTGACAGCCTACAACAAGCGTGGCAGCATTGGTGTCGAGGCTCTACAACATGACACCGCCCCCATCCGCCGCGTCTGACATCCGGCTGGGCCTGCTGCAAGGCACGCTGGATTTGTTGATTCTTCGCACGCTTTTGAACGAACCGCGGCATGGATGGTCCATCGCCGAACGGATTCAGCAGCTTTCCTCCGATTTGTTGCAGGTCAATCAGGGGTCATTGTATCCAGCGTTGCACCGATTGGAACGGCAGCGCTGGGTGAAGGCCGAGTGGGGCATTTCGGAACTGGGACGCCGGGCGCGCTTCTATCGCCTGACCGTCGCGGGGCGGCGCCAGCTCGAGGTTGAGACCGGAAATTGGCACAAGATTGCCGCGGCCATCGGCTGCGTGCTGGAGGGCGCATGAAGCCACCCAATTGGAAGCAGTCCGAAGAGGAGATCGCGCACCATCTCGAACTGGAAGCGCGCAAGCGTGGCGACCAGCGGCGCGCCGAGGCGGCCTTCGGCGGAGTGGACCGCGTACTGGAGGAGTGCCGCGACCAGCGGCGCTGGACGTGGCTGCAAGACTTTGGGCGCGACCTCACATTTGGGCTGCGGCGATTGCGGCGCACGCCGGGATTCGCGCTCATCGCGGTGGCTACGCTGGCCCTCGGCATCGGCGCCAATACCGCCCTGTTCACGTTGGTGAACACCGTCCTGCTGCGTTCTCTTCCCGTGCCGCACGCCGAGCAGCTTGTGTTGCTCGGCAACCCCGATTTTAGCGGGGTGGAAATCGGCACCTCGGACCACGACGTGGATGCCTTGACCTATACGCAATACTCGCGGCTACGGCAGCAGAACCAAGTCTTTTCCGGCGTGTTGGCGGCGGCGGCGGAGGAACTGACGATTCGGATCGGACCCGCCGACGGCGGCAGCGCGGAAGCTGGTCCGATTGCAGGTGTGGAGATGGTCTCGGCCAACTATTTCGACGTGTTGGAGGTGCACCCCGAACGCGGAAGGTTCTTTGATCCGGTCGAAGACACCTCCGCCGCCGCGCCCGAGGTGGTGATCAGCGACGGTTTCTGGCGCAGCGAATTTCATGGCGACCCCGGAATGGTCGGGCGAACGCTGAAGATGCGGTCCACCGTTTTCACCGTCGTTGGCGTGGCGCCAGCGGGGTTTGGGGGAATTTCGGTGGGATTTGTACCCGACATTTACGCGCCGCTGCAGTTGCAGCAGCGGGTCTGGCCGGGCCGGGACCTGTTGCACGACCCGCCCAGTATTCGCCGCGCTTCGTGGTTGTTGGCGCTAGGACGGCTCAAGCCAGGCGCCACGGCGGCGCAAGCGAAAGCTGATTGCAATCTTATTTTCGGCCAGACCGTGCGGGAACAGGCGGCACTCGCCTCAGATGCGCAAAACAAAGCCGACCTGCTTACCCAGCGTTTGCCGGTGAGTGCGGGCGGGCGCGGCGCCTCGGCTTTGCGCGAGCAGTTTGGCAAACCGCTCTGGCTCCTGTTCGCGCTGGTCGGCGTGGTGTTGCTGGTGGTCGCGGTGAATTTGGGTGGCATGCTGCTCGCCCAGGCTTCCACCCGCGAGCGCGAGTTCGCCATGCGCCTCGCCTTGGGCGCGCGCCGCTCGCGGCTGGTGCGGCAGTTGTTGACCGAGAGCCTGATGTTGGCGGCGGCGGGCGGCGTGTCCGGATTCTGGCTGGCGAGATTGGGCGAGAGCGCGCTAGTCGGCTTGGTGGCGACACCCGATTCCGGGTTGTCGCTGTTGTTGAGCAGCGACTGGCACGTAATGGTGTTCACGGCCGCCATATGCCTGCTGGTCGGGATCGGCTTCGGCATGACGCCGGCCCTGCGGTTGGCGCGCACCCAATTGAATGTCAAGAGCGAACATCGGCGCGTGCCGGCTGCCAACGCCTTGGTGGTGGCCCAGGTGGCGCTTTCGATCGTTCTGGTCACCGGCGCGGCACTATTTGTACGATCGCTCGATCAGTTGCGCCAGGTGCATTTGGGTTACAGTCCGGTCAATCTGGTGACCTTCAATGTCAATGCTGTGGCGGGTGGCGCGAGCGGAGCGGTTGCCGTGGACATGTACCAAAAAATAACGGACGCAGTCGCGCACCTGCCGGGAGTGAAGGGCGCGACGTTTTCGGAGAATGGGCTCTTCAGCGGGCGCGAAAGCGGTGACGGTGTCAAGGTCGAGGGCTACACCGGCTCGGAGTCGCCCTCGGCCGCCATGGACAAAGTCGCGCCCGGCTATTTCGCCCAGCTTGGCGTGCCC
Organism: Terriglobales bacterium; assembly: GCA_025450725.1. GTDB lineage: Bacteria > Acidobacteriota > Terriglobia > Terriglobales > SCQP01 > SCQP01. The sequence continues at coordinate 437 of JANWLQ010000080.1, read as the reverse complement.
GTGTTGCTCGGCCGCGAGTTCACCGCCGCCGACCGGAGCCGGGCCCTCAAGCCCGTCATTGTGGATCAGGCCTTCGTCAACCATTATTTTCAACATGTGAATCCATTGGGGAAATTGGTTACCGTGCAATTCAGCGACGGGGCGATGCCGGCCGAGGTGGTGGGCGTGACGGCGGTGGCGCATCAACAAAGCCTTCGCGAGAAGGTCAATGAGCCCCGGCTCTATCTCGACATTTTCAATGGACGAACGCTCACCGACCTGCACGACGTCTACTTTGAGGTACGCGTGGCCACGCCGACGTCACTGGACCGGACCATGGTGCGCAAGGCGGTTGCTGAGGCAGTTGGGCCAACCGCGCAGGTCAACCGCTTTGGCTCGATCGAGGCGGCGATCGAAACGACGCGGGCGCCCGACCTGCTACTGGTCAAACTGACCGG
>JANWLQ010000079.1 GCA_025450725.1 Terriglobales bacterium | reverse complement strand
TGAGCTGGGCGGGCTTGAGCAGAATCGAGTCAGGGATGCGCATTTTGCCGATGTCGTGAACGAGGGCCGCGTGTTCCAGTCGCTTCAACGCCGGGCGGTCGTAGCCGAGGTGTCTCGCCAGCTCGACCGAGTAGCGGCCAACGCGCTGGGAGTGGCCATAGACGTCGCCGGCGCGCAGGTCGAGCGCCATGGCTAGAGCCTGCAAGGTTTGGTCAGCGGCGTGATGAGCGACGGCATCGAGCATGGCCTCGAGGTGCCCGACCTGGCCCAGGCGCTCATGCTCGAGGCGGCGTTTTTGGAGCGCGGCCCGAACACTCGCGGACACCTTTCGCAATTCCAGAGGCTTGAGCAGATAGTCGCTGGCGCCCTGGGTGAGAGCATCCACCGCGATACGGACATCGTGGGTGGCGGTCGCCATCACGAAGGCAGCGTCGAGCTGACGTTGCCGCATGAGGTATAACAGCTCGATGCCGTTGCCTCCCGGCATGTTGTAATCGGCGAGCACCAGGTCAACCGATTGGCGATCGAGCTCTCGAAGCGCGTCCGCGATACTCGCGGCGGCGACGCATTCGTAGCCTTCGGTGCACAGATGGCCGGTGAAGAGGTTCCGGATATCCTCATCATCTTCCACAATGAGAATGCGTTGCGGAGCGGGCGTCACTGACCCAGAGGAAGTGACTCGCCCAGCAGGCGCCGCGCGCCTGGTAGAGCTGCCGTGAGGAGGACCGTCGTGCATGATATCCCTGCGGCAGGTTTTCGGTTGCCGCCTCTGCATTGTATGCCGGTGTAGGAGACACGGGCAAGAGATATCCGCCGACGGAGGGAGGAGCGGCGTGCCGTGTTTTTTAATTGAAACAATCGCGGGCGGGGCTTCGGCGCGCGGCGGCTTGGGTCGCGCTCGTTTCTCGTTCGCGGGCGAAGGCGGGGTCGGTTTGCATGGTGTGCTCGATGAGGGCCCGGACGATGCAGAGTTCTTCGGAGCTCAGGTCCTCGAAATGATTGCGCCCGTGCGGCGCGGCAGAGTTGGGGTCGAGAAGCGGGGAAGGCATCCGGGTATCATACTGCTGACCAACGAAAAAGGCACTCCCCCTATTTGGGTGTACTGGAGGCATTGCCGCGATAGCGCCGGTGGCAGAATGAGCAGCAATAGGCAGAGGGCCAGCCGCGCGCGCGCTCCAGCCAGCGGCGGCGCGTGCGGTCAAGTTCACCGTTGCAATGCGGGCAGACGGTGGGGTGTTGGCGCGCCTTGGCGTGTTGGAGGCGATTTGATCCGGTCGCCGTCGTCCGGTTGGCCAAGATTGCGTCGAGTCTCATGGTTTGGGAGCCGAATTCTTTGATGCGCGGGGAGCACCGGGCGGATGCGTATCATTTTCGTTGTGGGTGGATGCAGTGTTGATTTTCCCCGACAGACTATTGTAAGCTAGGCATATGTCAACTATGCCTAGCCAGAATTCAAAGCAGACGGAGCAGCGCGACCTGTTCCGGGGCGCGCTGGAGATGATGGTGCTGGGATCGCTGCAACGCGAGCCGATGCACGGCTACGCCCTGGCCCAGCACATCAAGCAGCGATCCAACCACCTGCTCCAGGTGGAGGAAGGGTCTCTCTACCCCGCCTTGCAGCGGCTCTTGCGGGATGGTCTGTTGAAAGCGGCATGGGAGATCTCGGCTTCGAACCGCAAGGTGCGCACCTATCGCATTACGCCCGCGGGCAAAAAGCACTTGGAGCGCGAGAGGTCGAGCTTTGAACGCATGCTCGAGGGCATCACGCTGGTCCTCTCGCCGGCCGGGTCGGAGGGGGCGGTATGAACTGGCTGAAACAACTGGCTCGCCGGAGGCGCCACTTCAGCGACCTTTCGCAGGAGATCAAGCAGCATTTAGCCGAGAAGACCGACGCCCTCATGGCAGAGGGAATGAGCCGCGCCCAGGCGGAGCGAGCGGCGCAGCGTGAGTTTGGCAACGTAACCAGAATTGAGGAGGACGGCCGCGAAGCGTGGATGTGGCCGCTGCTAGAGAATTTTCTCTTCGATCTCCGTTACGCGTTGCGCATATTGCGCCGGTCTCCCGGATTTTCCCTGATTGCCATCGCCACCATGGCTCTGGGCGTGGGAGCCACCACGGCCATATACAGCGTCGTCAGCGCTACCCTGCTGCATCCTTTGCCCTACCCCAGCCCGAGCGAGCTGGTGCGGGTTGAAGCCAACCTTCCCGGCGTGGGCGCGCACGACATCGGCATCTCCGTCCCCGAGTTGAGAGACCTTCAGAAGTCGGGAACGTTCCAATATGTTTCGCTCAGCTTTTTCGGCACCAATGTTTTCACCAGCAGCGCCCAACCCCTGCGCATTCCGTCGAAGTCGGTCTCGCCGAGCTACTTCGCGGTGCTAGGCGTGAATGCGCAGTTAGGCCACACATTCGATCCGCACGACACCACACCCGGCTTTCTCCCTGAGGTGGTCATCAGCGATGGGCTCTGGAAGAGCGCCTTTGGCGGCGATCCGCACATTCTCGGCAAGACAATGCGCCTGGACAACGACCTCTATCATGTTGCCGGCGTTATGCCCGCCAGCTTTCGGGATCAAGGCCAAACCAGCAAGGAGCGCAGTACCGATTTGTGGGCAGCGGCCGGATTTTCCGGACCCCCGGCTCCGCCGCCGGTGCGCGCCACCCGTTTGCCCTTCGAGACCATCGCGCGCCTCCAGCCGGGTCTCTCGCCCGCGGCGGCGCAGGAGCGCGTTGACGCCCTGGTTGCCACGTTGACGAAGCAATATCCGGGGGATTATCCCTCGCAAGGGGGGTGGACGATACACCTCACTCCTCTGGCCGAGACTCTGGTCGGCAACGTACGCCCATCGCTCATTCTGCTGTTCTGCGCGGTGGGCCTGGTGCTACTCATCAGTTGCGTCAACGTCGCGAATCTCCTGCTTGCCCGCGCCAGCGCGCGCGGCCGGGAAATGGCGGTTCGCCAGGCGTTGGGAGCGGCAAGAATGCGCCTCATACGTCAGCTCCTCACAGAGAGCTTGCTGCTCTTCGTGCTGGGCGGCATCAGCGGTGTCGCGGTTCTCTTCTGCGCCCGAAAATTCCTACTGCGGTTTATTCCCGAGAGCCTGCCACGCCTCAACGACATCTCCATCAGTTGGGGCGTGCTGGCGTTTGCCCTCGTCGTCTCGGTCGCCGCCGGAACCATCTTCGGGCTGGCTCCGGCGTGGCTCACCAGCCGGCTTGCTGTGACGGCGACGCTCAAGCAGGAAGGCCGCGGGACCAACGGCTCGCGACGGCGCACGGGCTTGCGCCATGTTCTGGTGATTGGCGAATTAGCCCTCTCGCTGGTTCTGATGATCGCGGCCGGTCTTCTGCTGCGCAGCTTCTGGGATTTGTACAAGGTGCAGCTCGGCTTCAACCCCACCCGAGTCGTGACCATCCAGACATCGCTGCCGAATCCCAACGACCCCAAAACCGACATTTACCGGACCGCGACGCAAGAAGGCGTGATGCTGCATGAAGTTCAGCGCCGCATGCGGACGATTCCGGGGGTGGAAGAAACCGCCGTCAGCGATCTGGCGGCACTTCCGCTGGGCCATGGCCAGAACGAACGCAGAATGACGCCCATGCTGCGCGAAGGCGAAAAAGCGCAGAGCAACCAGCCGCCGCTGATTGATGCGTTGATCGTCTCGCCTGAATACTTCCACCTGCTGGGCATAACTCTCTTGCGCGGACGCCTCTTCGCTGAACAGGACCTTGAAACCACGCCCCTGATCGCAGTGATCAACCAGTCCGCTGCCCGCACCTACTGGCCGGGCCAGAATCCGGTGGGCGCGCGGGTCCACTTGTTAGGTCGTTTGGGCCGTGCCCGGCCGGACTGGACCACCATCGTCGGTGTGATTACCGATGCCCGCACAGAGTCGCTGGCGGACGCGAGCATTCCGCAGATGTACGTTGACATCTACCAGCGCCCGTTCAAGTTTCTTACGTTCTACCTGCGCGGGCAGGTGGATCCCGCCGCCATCTCCGCGCAGGTGCACACACAACTGCAGGCGGTGGATGCGGAACTTCCCGTCTTCAGCGCGGAGACTCTGAACGATGTTCTCTCGTCTTCACTTTCGGTGCGGAGGTTTTCCATGGTGATGGTGGCGCTGTTCGCGGCCGCCGCCCTGCTGCTAGCGGGCTTGGGAATCTATGGCATCATCTCGTTTCTGGTGCATGAGCGATCGCGCGAGATCGCCATTCGCCTCGCACTGGGGGCGCCAAGGCGCAAAATCCTCAAGATGGTTTTGCGCCAGGGCCTCACGCTGGCCGGCGCCGGCGCAGGGGTTGGTTTGGTGGGCGCGCTGATTGTTGCTCGCCTCATGGCGCGCCTGCTTTACGGCGTCTCGCCGTATGATCTCTCCACCTTCGCCGGCGTGACCGCCGTGCTGACCGCCGTCGCCATCGCGGCAAGTTACGTTCCCGCGCTGCGGGCCATGCGGCTCGATCCGATCAGTGCACTGCACGCCGAATAAGCTGCGCCATTTTGAGGCTCGCCTCATTCCCGGAGGGCGAGGACCGGGTCGATCCGGGCGGCTAATCCGGCGTTGAGCCACGCGGGGATCACACCGCGTACAAAATTGTCTAGAGTGCCATATGGTGCGCCCTGAGGGACTCGAACCCCCGGCCCTCTGGTTCGAAGCCAGATGCTCTGATCCAACTGAGCTAAGGGCGCACGCACCCTCAGGCTACCACCGAATGATTGGCGCGGGAGCCGGGCCGCGGCCCGCCCTGGTTAGACACCTTGCCATCCCGTGCTTGCCAGCGGCAAGCCGCGGTACCATCACTGCGTGGCCGAGCTCGCTGTCGTCATGAAGTGCCCTGCGTGCGGGACCGAGGTTCACGAGACGATGCCGCTTGACCGTTGTGTCTTCTTCTGGAACTGCCCACGCTGTCAGCAGATGGCGCGGCCGAAGCGTGGCGATTGTTGCGTTTACTGTTCGTACGCAGACAAGCGGTGCCCTCCGATACAAGACGGCCGGCCTTGCCCGCCCAACTGAGCCTACAACCCATCGATTGCGGCAGGGGATGCCCGCTCTGCTCGGGCGTCTCCAAACTGCCACCAAGGGATTATTCACCCGAGCCGATCGAATCGAGTATCTTGAGGTCGCCGAGTCTGGCGCCATCTTCATAGAGGCGCAGCGACACCTGGGCATTATCTTCGCCGGTGATCGCGAGAATGACTCCGGTCTGTCCTTGACCGAGGTCCACGACGTTGAGCAGTCGCGGGAGGGCGCTCTCGATACCGCTGTAGGGCGAGGTTGGCGGCTCGGAAACCAAAACATGCAGCCGCGGCGTTGCCGACATCCACGCTGAGAGGTTGCCAACTGGTTCCACGGCGCGTTCACCCTGGCCGCGACGGGGGTTGGGCAGGTCCCACTCCGCCCGCACGTAATAGCGCACCGCACCGCTCGCCAAGCGCAGCGCTTGCACGGCGAATGCGAGGGTACCCTTCTGGGGCTGACCCTCGAGGTCGAGGCGGCGGCGCCGATTCAACAGGGCCGCCATTTGGGTTTGTAGGGCGAAGGAAACTGGGGCACGAATCAGCCCCGGGGCCGAATTGAAGGGAGTCCGCGGCGCAGGCGAGGGAGTTGCCGTGGGGCGGCGGAGAACAAAGTAGTCGCTCGGGAGCGCGAACACCGTCTCGGAGGCGCTGTCAACCGTGAGTAAAGCGCCGGAGTAGGAGTCGTTCCCCACCCCTTCGTCCTGGGGGAAGCCGAGGAGCGTGGTCACCGTCGCATGGGCGAGTAATCCATTGCCGAGAATTACGTCGTAATGGCTGCCCAGAGCAAACGGCTCCTCGCCGGGGAGGCGGAGGCGGAGGATATCCGCAGGGGTTAACTCGAAGCCACTGCCAAACTGCGCGGCCACCGCGGGCGGCAAGAAGCGGGGATGGGCCGGCATGCTCGCCCCGAAATGCACCACGTTAAAGTAGGCGATCACGCGGTTGCCGTCGTAACGCCCGGCCAGCCAGAAACGCTGGGGAGTTGGGGCAGGCACGCGCGCCAGGAGCGGCGCCGCCATGAGAATGGCGAGCAGCGGGATGCGAAGAGCTCGGCGCATGGGCTCATTCTGACATTGAACGGTGCCGCGCCTCCCGCTGCCTCCGTCTGAGGCTCGCCTCTCTTCGCTCCAACCCGCCGCGACTTCGCGATGCTACATCGCTGGCCCTCGTCTACGGCGATGGCGAAGCGAAAGCCGGCAGAATTTGCTTCCGGACGGCGGGCCGCCCTGCGGAATTACGACCACCCCCGCGCCCGAAACGGCGATGGGGGCCCGATTTCGCGGCCTTCGACCTCGATCTCCTCCGCAGAGGACTCGGTGGCTGCCTGTGTCACGACGACGAGCATGAGCGTGTGGCGCATGAGCAAGCTGGATCGCTTACGCTGAGTTACTTTCACCCTATTAATTGGCACGGGCCCCAGGCGGCTACACCGCGCCACTGCCATTCATCGCTGGGTGGAGCCGAGTTGGTGCTCCCTGAGGGACTCGAACCCCCGGCCCTCTGGTTCGAAGCCAGATGCTCTGATCCAACTGAGCTAAGGGCGCACTGGGTTTAGGCTACCACTCCGCAGACCTTCTATGCTCCCTGGAAGGCGCTTGGCTCCGCTACAGGCGGATTTTGGTCGAGCCAAAGCCAACTTTGGTTGGCGCAGTGCCTAGCGCGGCTGGCGCCGCGGGCCCCGGTTAGTAGTAACTCCTGGTCTCGGAGCGAGCGCTCCGGCGAGTAAGACTCGCATGGTGTCGCATGGGCCTGCTTTCGTAGGTATAGTTGCAACATGAAGATACGCAGCACGGCAGGGCGTGCGCTGATTTTATTGCTGGTTTGGTTTGCCACGATGGCCTGGGCGCAGGTTCCCGCGGTGAACTCAGGCCCCAAGTTCGAGGCGGCGAGCGTAAAGCCGACGGATCCGAACGCCCGGACACAGCCTGGCATGGGCGTCACTATCAACCCAGGCGGCAGGTTGTTGATACACGGCGTGTCGCTGAAGACTTTGATTGCTATCGCCTACAATCTTTCCTACTGGCAGATCGACGGAGGCGACTCCTGGATGGCGAAGGAGACCTACGAAATTGAGGCCGTCCCTCCCGCCGCCGCCGGCCCAACCATCAGCCTGAGTCACACATGGTTCAGCATTCACGACGAGCGCTTGCGGGCGATGCTGCAAGTTCTGCTCGCCGACCGGTTCAAGTTACAGATTCACCAGGAGGCGAAGCCGGGCACGGTTTACCTACTTCAACGCAGTAGCAAACAGCTCAGGCTGAAGCCGGTCGACCAAGCCGGAGGGACGGTTGGTTACGCCGGCGGCAGTTGGACGCTGGATGCCGACATGTCACAATTTTCGTGGTTTGCTTCGTCGATGGTATTGCATGCACCAGTCGAGGACCAGACTGGGTTGCAAGGGGGGTTCTATTTCAGGCAATCGTCTGCCGATCTGAATCCTCAATACTCAGGCCCAGGTATTACGGCGTCGTTCATCGGTTTTCTCTCCGAAGCCGGCCTGAAGCTGGTGCGGTCAAACGGGTTGGTTGAAACCATCAAGATCGACCACGCTGAAAAGCCGACGCCTGATTAATTGGCACGGGGAACGCTTTTCGCCCGGGATACGGCGGGCGCGCGGCGTCGATTCGCCGCGGCGGTTGCGGAGTGTGTTCCACTGGGAGGTGAAAAATGGAGCCGGGGCGGGCCAAGCTTGGGGTTTTTCTCGCGACGATGCTGGTCGCCAGCAATATGGTGGGGTCCGGGATCTTCCTTTTGCCGGCGACGCTTGCAGCGGTTGGGTCCATTACGACACTGGGGTGGATCTTCGCCACCGCTGGGGCACTCGTCATGGCGCGGATCTTTGGGCGGCTGGCGCGGCACGCGCCGCTGGCCGGGGGTCCGATCAGCTACGCGACCGTGGCGCTGGGGCCGTTTATGGGGTTTCAGGCGACCGCCATCTATTGGTTTTCGCTGTGGACGGGGAACATCGCCATCGCCATCGCCGCGATCGGCTACCTGGCCGAGTTTTTTCCGCGGCTGGCGGGGCCGGCGGCGGCGGCGGGCGGGGCGATTGGGCTGATTTGGCTGCTTGGGGCGGCGAACGTTTGGGGTCCGCGCCGGGTTTGCCAGTTGGAGTCGGCGGCGTTTTTCTGCGGGCTGGTGCCGATCGTCATGGTCATTGGCGGGGGGATTTTTTATTTTCATCCGGCGCTGTTTGCCGCCGCGTGGAACGTCACCGGGCAGCCGGCTTACCGGGCGCTGCCGCCTTCATTGGTACTCATGTTCTGGGCGTTTGCCGGAATTGAGAGCGCGTCCATCGCGACGGCGGTGGTTCGGGACCCGGAGCGCAACGTGGCGCGGGCGACATACTACGGCGTCATTATTGCCGCGCTGATTTATATCGCCTCGTGCTCGATCATTTTGGGGCTGATGCCAGCGGGGGAGCTGGCGCGCTCGACGGCGCCGTTTGCCGATGCCATCCGGATCGCGTTTGGGCCCTGGGCGGCGGCGCTGGTGGGGGTGATGGCGCTGGCCAAGGTCATTGGGTCGCTGGGGGGATGGATCCTGTTGACGCTCGAGACCGGGGCGGCGGGGGCGGAGCAGGGGCTGTTTCCGCGGTTGTTCGCGAAACGGAATCGGGCGGGAATTCCGGTGGCGAATTTACTGGTGGTCGAGGTGGTGATGTCGGTGGGAGTTGTGGCCACCATGTCGCCGACGCTGGGAAGGCAGTTTGGGGATCTCATCTCCGTCTCAGTCATGCTCAGTTTGCTGCTTTACATTTACGCGTGCCTGGCGATTTGGCATTATGCGGCCGAGGCGCCGCGGGAGTTTGTGCACGACCGGACGTTTGCGTTCGTGGGAATTTTGTTCTGCCTGGCGATACTTTTACTCAGCGGTACGCAGCTTCTCGGCTGGACCGCCGCAGTTGTGTTTGTGACGTTCCCGTTTTACCCGCTATGCCGAGGAGGCAAGCGGCTGCGGCCGCTTACTACGGGTCAGCACGATTAGCACAACCGCGGTTAGCAGCAGGGCGATGGCGCCGACAATGCGCCAGGTGATTTGCTCGCCGTTGAAGCCCCATCCGAGGCCGACCGCCACCAGCGGGGTGACGTAGGCGTAGGTCGAGACGCGCGCGGGGGAGGCGACTTTGAGCAGCCAGAGGTAGCATCCGAAGCCGACCATGGAGCTGACCAGCGCCAGGTAGGCCATGGCTTCGAACGAGGCGCGGGAAACCTGGCTCCAGTGGAATCCGCGGGACTCGCCGGAGAGCAGGACGACGACGATCAGGTAGACGCCGCCGGTGAACATTTCAAGGCCGCCGGCGAGGGCGGCGGAGCTGGGGAGCCGGGCACGCGTGCAGTAGATCGAGCCGACCGCCCAGCTCAGCGCGGCGATCGTGATGGCCAGGGCGCCGGGGATGTCGACGCGGCCCGATCCCAGGAGTTCGGTGGGGCCGACCAGGAGGAGGATGCCGCAGGTGCCTAGGGCGAGGCCGCCGATGGAACGATGGTTGAGGTGAATGCCGTGGGGGGAGAGGCCTTCGATCAAGACCATCCAGAGGGGGATGGTGGCGAATAGGACCGCGCCCAAGCCGCTGGGGACGCGGGCTTGGCCCCAGTAGAGGAACCCGTGTCCGCCGAGGAAGAGGAAGACGGCGGTGATTAGGATGCCGCGAGCTTCGCCGCGCTGGGGACGGTGTCCGGTGAGGTAGCCGAAACCGGCCATAAGGGTTCCAGCGACGAGGAGGCGGATGCTGGCCAGGAGAAGAGGAGGGATCGTCGCCAGGGCGAGTTTCATCGCCAAATAGGCCGAGCCCCAGACGATGTAGATGGATACCGAGGCGGCCAGAATCTTAAGTTTCATTTATTGGCAGGGGCGCCGCCCGGCTGCCGCCGGGCACCCGCTTAGGCGCAGCGCCGGCTCGGGGCAGCGTTAATTCGCTGGGCCCCAAGCCGGCGCTGCTTTCGCATTATACGGAGATTAGGCCGCGTGGGCCAAGGTAGCTAGGCGGGCTCTTGCGCGGAAGACGCGGCATTTCAGGGTTGCCGGTTTCAGGCCGAGGCGTTCGGCGGCCTGGCGGCAGCTTAATCCTTCGAGCTCGCACAGCTGGACGGCCAGGCGGAGGGCGGGGGAGAGGCGGGAGAGCATGCGCTCGAGGCGCTGGCGGCGTTCGCTCTGGGCACAGTGGTCTTCGGGGGTCGGACGGGGGTCGGGGAATTGCAGTCCGCTGAGGGCGCACTCGTCGAGCGAGGCGGCGGGGCGGGCGAGTGACTTGCGGCGCAAGCCACGGGCGGAATTAATGACTATGCGGGTGAGCCAGGTGGCCATCTCGGAGCGTCCCTGGAACTGGTCGAGGTGGCGGAAGGCGAGCAGAAGCGCCTCTTGCACCGCGTCCTGGGCGTCGTCGGGATTGCCGAGCTGACGTAGGGCGCTGCGATACAGCTGGGGTCCGTAGCGGGCGACGATGGCTTCGAAAGTGGCTTCGAGTGAGGGGTCGGGTAAGGCGACCGGCTGGGGGGGACACAGCTCGGGTCGGGGAAATTCCAACGTGGTAATTCTTGCCATTGCCGCAGTCGCCATGGGTCCGCTCCTGAGTTTCCAGTTTCTACTGCTGTTACGGGTATGACTCTTGCAATTTCCTTGCCATCAACAACAGGGTCTGATTATTGGCGCGGGCTGCGTTTATTGGCGCGGGCTGCGTTTATTGGCGCGGGCCCCGCCCGGCTATCGCCGGGCACCCGCTTGCGCGCAGCGCCAGCGCGGGGGCCCCCTGCCCCGTGCCGGCGCTGCGCGCTGCGTTTATTGGCGCGGGCCCCGCCCGGCTATCGCCGGGCACCGTCCATTTATTGGCGCGGGCCCCAGCGCGGCTGTCGCCGCGCGCCCCGCTAGTGCGCAACGCCAGGCTCGGGGGCGACGTTTACTGGACGGGCCCCGTGCCGGCGCTGCGCTGGCGCGATCCGCGCGGGCACATTTTGAATTCAGGCGGGGTCTATCCCAGCAGGAGGGGTGGCCATGTTTGAACAGAGCTTTATTGGCGATGTTCCGGAGGCAAATACGCGGAAGCTGCGGGCGGAATTGGTTTCGTTTGCGATTCAGGCCGGGGTCATTGGGGCGGCGTTGACGGTGCCGCTGCTGGTGACGCGTCCGCTGCCGGGGGCGGTTGGGGGGCCGGCTACGCCGCTTGTGGTCAATGCCTATTCGGCGCCTCGCGAGGCGCAGCCGGCGGCGCGGCGGCCGACCACGTATTCGCGGCCGTCGCTGTATCCGACAACGCCGGTGTTGCATGAACCGCGGCCGGTTGCGGAGCGTACCACGGCCGCGCCC
>JANWLQ010000078.1 GCA_025450725.1 Terriglobales bacterium | reverse complement strand
GGGTGGACCGGCACTGGTTTGGCGTGAATTGGGTGCTGCGGCACCAAGTGGCGAGCGGCGGTTGGAGCGGCCTGCTGGAGGCGGTCTACCTGGGGAACTATCTTTTCGTCTTTGGCATTGTCACGATGTGGGTCTTGGTGCGAGGGAATCAACGGCTGTTGATGGCGGTGGAGGGGGCACTGATCACTTCCCTACTGAGCTGCTATGCGCTGTTCCCGTTGCTGCCGGCGATTACGCCGCGATTGTATTTTGGCCAACTGATCGTTGCGCCGACGGTCGGGTCGTGGAGGTGGCTGAATGCGGTTGCGCTGGCCCATGGTTCAGTACCGTGGGGGAGTCTGCCGAGCGGACATGTGGCCGGGCCGATGGCCGTCGCGTGTACGCTGCTCTATTTTCGACAACGTTGGTCGGGAAGTTTGGCCATGGCGTATGCGGTGTTGGTGGCGGTGAGCGTGGTTCATGGCGACTATCACTTTGTGTGCGACAGTGTGGCCGGAGTCTTAGTTGGGATCGGCGCCAGCGCGCTGGTGATTGGACAGATGGAAGCCGTGCGGCAGCGGGCGGCGGCGGTGGCGAGCGAGGAGCCTGAATTGGCCCAGGCGGCGTAAAAAGGTTTAACCTTGAAGCATGCCGCGGCCGGTTATAGCGTTTGCCTGCGATCACGGGGGATTTCCGCTGAAGGCGCGATTACTTGTGGCGCTGGAGGCGGCCGGGTGCGATGTGCTGGACCTGGGAACGGAGAGCACGGCTCCGGTGGATTACCCCGACTACGCCGCAGCGCTGGGGCGGGCGATTATCGAAAAGCGCGCGGCGCGGGGCGTGCTGGTGTGCGGTTCGGGTGTGGGGGCATCGGTGGCGGCGAACAAGCTGCCGGGCATTCGCGCAGCGCTTTGCCATGATTCGTTCAGTGCGCGGCAGGGAGTGGAGGACGACGATTGTAACGTGCTCTGCCTGGGCGCGCGGGTGGTCGGACCGGAGCTGGCGGCGGACCTGGTGGACATTTGGCTGAAGGCGCGATTCTCGGGAGCGGCGCGGCACGTGCGGCGGCTGGAAAAGATTCGGCAACTGGAAACGAACGCGCTAACCTTTAAATAGAGACAAACATGCCCAACCCATTGCAGCAACTCCACGATTTTGGCCAAAGTTTCTGGTAAGACAATATCCGGCGCTAGTTGCTGAAGAATGGCGAGCTGGCGCGCATGGTGCGCGAGGATGGGCTGCGGGGGCTGACCTCGAACCCCACCATATTTGCCAAGGCGCTGAGCGGGGGCAGCGATTACGACGCCGATATTTTCAAAAACTGGTCGCAGCCGGCGGGGCAGCTTTTCATTGGGCTGATGGCGGACGACATTCAGGGCGCGTGCGATGTGCTGCGGCCGGTGTATGACAGTTCGAAGATGACGGACGGGTTTGCGTCTATTGAAGTTTTCCCCGACCTGGCGCGCGATATGCAGGGAACGCTGGAGCAGGCGCGCATGCTGTGGACCAAGGTCGCACGGCCGAATGTGATGGTGAAGATTCCGTCCACGCCGGAGTGCATTCCGGCGATACATGCGGCGCTGAGCGAGGGAATCAACATTAATATCACCTTGATGTTCGGGTTCGACAGTTACCGGGACGTGGTCGAGGCGTATCTGACGGCGCTAGAGAAACGGGTGGCGCAGGCGCAGCCCATCAACCAACTGGCGAGTGTGGCGAGTTTATTCGTCAGCCGGGTTGACACCAAAGTTGACCCGCGGCTCGAGGCGGACCCGGAACTGCAGGGCAAGGCGGGGATCGCCAATGCGCGGCGCATGTACCGGCATTTTCAGCAACAGTTCAGCGGCGCGCGGTGGGAGAAGCTGAAGGCCAAGGGGGCGCAGCCGCAGCGGCTGCTGTGGGCTTCGACCTCCACCAAGAATCCGAAATACCCGGACACGCTCTATGCCGACGCGCTGATTGGCCCCTACACGGTGGACACGATGCCGGACCAGACGGTGGCGGCGTTTCGCGACCACGGGCACCCGGCGGACCGGCTGAACGAGGCCATGGCTAGTTACGCGACCGAAGTGCAGGCGGTGCTGGACGCGCTGGCAAAGGCCGGCATTGACATGGACCAGGTGTCGCGCGAGTTGCAGGACGAGGGTGTGGCCTCGTTCGAGAAGTCGTATGTAGAGCTGATCCGCGGATTGGCGAACAAGATTGCGTCGCGGGTGTGGCAGAAGGATACGAGCTTTTGGACGAGCGATCCGGCGGCGGCGAAGATTGTCGGCAACCGGCTGGGATGGCTTGCTATTTTGCGCACGATGCGGGCGGCAACGACGGATCTGGTTGCCTTCGCCGATCAGTGCAAGCGGAAGGGCTTGACCGACGCGGTGCTGCTGGGTATGGGCGGCAGCAGCCTGGCGCCGGAGGTGTTTGCGCAGACGTTCGACCACGAGACCGGGCTCGCGGTGCATGTGCTGGACACGACCGACCCCGACCAGATCGCCGACCTGGAAGCGAGACTGAAGCTGAAGAACACGCTCTTCATTGTCAGCAGCAAGAGCGGCGGGACAATCGAGCCCAACAGCCTGTTCGCCTATTTCTGGTCGAAGCTGGCGGACGGGGATCATTACATCGCCATCACCGACGCGGGCACGTCACTGGAGGCGCTGGCCAAGGAGCACAAATTTTGCCGGGTCTTCACCAACCCCGGCGATATCGGTGGAAGGTACTCGGCGCTGAGTTATTTCGGGTTGGTTCCGGCGGCGCTGCAAGGCGTGGATATTGCCCGTCTGCTGAAGGCGGTAGATGAAACGAATACCACGGCGGAAGGGTTGTCGCTGGGGATCACCATAGGGCGCTATGCGCTGCAGGGGCGCGACAAGCTGACGTTTTTGACGCACCCCGAATTGCAGAGCCTGGGCCTGTGGCTGGAGCAGTTGATCGCCGAAAGCACGGGCAAGCAGGGCAAAGGCATCGTGCCGATTGCGGGCGAAGCGATTGGTCCGGCTTCGGTGTATGGGAGCGACCGGTTGTTTGTGCGGATTGGGATCGGTGATTCGTTTCCTGCGGCGCCGGACGGGTCGCCGTCGGTCAAGATACCGATGCGGGACCGGTATGACCTGGGGCGGGAATTTTTCCGCTGGGAGTTCGCCACGGCGGCGGCGGGGGCGGTGTTGGGGATCAACCCGTTCGACGAACCTAACGTGCAGGAGAGCAAGGAGAACACGGTGCGGGTGTTGGCCGAGGCCAAGCCGGAGGCCGCGCCACCGGCGTTTGATTTGAAAGCCTGGAGCGCGGCGATTCGCCCCGGCGACTACATTGCGCTGATGGCGTATTTGGAGCGGACCGATGAGATCGAGGGTCTGCTCGAGGAAATACGAATCGCGCTGCGGGACCGGCACAAGGTGGCGACCACGGTTGGGTTTGGCCCGCGGTTTTTGCACTCGACCGGGCAGTTGCACAAGGGCGGGCCCAATACGGGCGTATTTTTGCAGTTCACGTATACGCCGAAGCGCGATTTGCCAATTCCGGGGAAGAAGTTTAGCTTTGCGACGCTGCTCGCCGCGCAGGCAACGGGCGACTACCAATCTTTAGTGCAACACCAGCGCCGGGTGGGGCGGGTCGCGCTTGCCGGGGACGCGGCGGCGGGGTTGCGCCAGTTTTTGCGGACCTTATGACGACAACCGATGTGATCGCTCCCAATCCGCTGCGGGCGGGGCTGAGAATGCAGCGCACCGCTCCGCCCTGCGTGCTGGTGATTTTCGGCGCCTCGGGGGACTTGACCAAGCGCAAGCTGATGCCGGCAATCTTCGCGCTGGCGCAGATGCAGCGGCTGGCGCCCACCTTTCACGTGATCGGGGTAGCCAGCTCGGACTGGGATTCGGAGTCGTTCCGGAACAACATGAAGGCGGCGATCAAGGAGTTTTCGATTCCCGACGACGCGGGCAGCAGCGACGCGGCGTGGGAGTCATTCGCGGCTCGGGTGCAGTATCTTTCAGGTAAATTCGACGACCCGGAGTTGTTTCAGAAGCTGGCATCAACGCTGAAGGCCGTGCCGGGGACGGCGGGGAACGTGCTTTTCTACCTAGCGGTGCCGCCGAGCGCGATTGGGACGGTGGCGGAGCAGTTGGGGCGGGCCGGGCTGACGGAATCTTCGCCGCAGGGCTGGACGCGGATCATTGTGGAAAAGCCCTTCGGGCGGGATTTGCAGAGCGCACGGGCGTTGAACCGAGAGCTGCACCAATTTTTCAAGGAAGAGCAGATATTCCGAATTGACCATTATTTAGGCAAGGAAACGGTGCGCAACGTTGTTGTGTTCCGGTTCGCCAACGGCATCTTCGAGCCGATCTGGAACCGGCGCTACATAGACCACGTGCAGATCACGGTGGCGGAGTCAATCGGGATCGAAGCGCGTGGCAAGTACTACGAAGAGGCTGGGCTGCTGCGCGACATGGTACAGAACCACTTGATGCAGGTGCTGTCGGTGGTGGCGATGGAAGCGCCAGTGCGCTTCGAGGGCCCACCGGTGCGGGATGAGAAGGTGAAGCTGATCACCTCCATTCGGCAGCTGCTGCCGGCGGGCGCTTCGAACTACGACTCGGTCGCCGTGCGCGGACAGTACGGGCCCGGCTTCAGCAACGGCGAGTCGGTGGTGGGATACCGGCAAGAGGCCAACGTGGCGCCGGATTCGCCGCGGGAGACGTTCGTGGCGCTGAAGTTGATGATCGAGAATTGGCGCTGGGCGGGAGTGCCGTTTTATCTGCGCAGCGGCAAACGGCTGCCGAAACGGGTGAGCGAGGTGGCGATACGGTTTAAGTCGCCGCCGTTTCTGATGTTTCAGGATGTATTCCCGGAGAGCATTGAGGCCAATGTACTGGTAATCCGGATACAGCCGGACGAAGGGATTTCGCTGCGCTTCGAAGCCAAGGTTCCGGGGACGGATATGCGGCTGCGCCCGGTGAAGATGGATTTTCAGTACGGGACGAGCTTTGGCGAACAGCAGCCTGAGGCGTACGAAACGCTGTTGCTGGACGCCATGCTGGGCGATAGCATGTTATTCGCGCGCTACGACATGGTGGAGGCGGCGTGGGCGCTGACGACGCCGTTGCTGGAAGCGTGGGAGGCGAAGCCACCGCGCGATTTTCCCAATTACGCGGCTGGGACCTGGGGGCCGGAGGCGGCGGATGAGTTCATACGGCGGGACGGGCGGGAGTGGAGGCGGCCCTGATGGCGACTTCTGTGCAACTCGACTGGCAAGCGCTACCCGCGATGGAAGGGGTGGAGCGGCGGTGGGCGGCGCTGCGCAGCCATGGCGGCGCGCTGACGGCGAATCTCATTTGCCGGGTCAGCGATGCGGGTGAGGCGGAGCGGATGGCGGCGTGCCTGGCGCAGATTGGTCCGCGGCACCCGAGCCGGGTTTTTATTGTGAGCCCGGGGCGGGCGGGCGCGAAGCTCGAAGCGCGGGTGGCGGCGCAGTCGCCGGGGTCGGAATTCGTAGAGATCGGAATCGCGCCGGAGCGGGCGCGGAGCCTGGTGCAGCCGCTGCTGGCGGCGGATTTGCCGGTGGTGCTGGTCTGGCATGGCGGCGGCGCTAATGTTGGCGAGTTGGCGAGTTGGGCGGCGATTGCCGACCAAGTGTTGCTCGACGCGCACCGGATGGGACTAAGCGCCGAACAGTTGGCGGAGTTGCCGGGCCAGCTGGGGGTCCGCTCGGGGGTGAGGGACTTAACCTGGACGCGACTGACGCCCTGGCGGCAGTTGTTGTGCCAGGGGCTGGAGACGGTGCCGAACGCCTGCCAGGAGATCAGCCAAGTGAGCATTACTTCCGGGCATCGGCGGCACGGCGAGCCGCCCGGACTGGCGACCACGCTGCTGACGGGCTGGCTCGGATATCAATTACAATGGGTCAGCGAAGGCTCACAAGTGCACTCACCCAGTGGCAAAAAAATCGGGCTGCGGTTCGGGGCCTGCCCGGCGGAGGAGAAGCACGGGCTGTTGCGGCGCTTGGTCGTCGAGTGCGACGCGGCGGGCAAGGGTGTCAAGGGGTTATCGGTGGTCATACAACACCGCGGCGATCGCTTGACGCTGGATGTCCACAGCGGCGCGCGCAAGCTGGGGGAGTGGTCGAGCGCGGCGATGGACGAATCGCGGAGCCAGGCGGACACGCTGGACGAGGAGCTTTCGGTGGGCGCCGGGGCAGCGGCCGGCGATCCGATCTATCAGGCGTCGCTGGAACGGGGCGTGGGGATTTTGGCGGCGTTGCGCGCCGGGAACGGCGGGGGCGCGGCGCGAGCTGCCAGAATTAAAGTTCGAGCCTCTCCGACAGCTGAGCTTCACAGGCTCGAGCCGTCGCGCCCGCCGACCCGGGCG
>JANWLQ010000077.1 GCA_025450725.1 Terriglobales bacterium | reverse complement strand
TTGAATTTATGAGCACCGGAAAAAAATTGTTAATCTTTTTCGCGATCATTGTCCTCTTGGGCGGGGTGGTGGCGGTTTCCCTCAATCAGCAGGGCAAGGATAAGACGACGGTGCAGACGGCACGGGCGCTCGATCAGGGCTTGACCTCGATGGTCACGGCGTCGGGTGAGATCACACCCAAGACCTACGCCGACATCAGCCCCAATAATGTGGGCCAGATCACCGACCTTTATGTAAAGGAAGGCGACCGGGTGAAGGCGGGCCAACTGCTGGCCAAATTGTGGAACGTGCAGCAGGCGGCGAGCGTGAGCGGGATGCAGGCCGGTCTCAAGACCAGCCAGGCCAACCTGGCCGCGCAGCAGGCGGCGCTGGGCACGGCCCAGGCCAACGTTGAACGCGACACCGCGCAGCTCGCGCAGGTGACGCAGGATTGGCGGCGGACCCAGGCGCTGTTCGAGGACAAGTTGATCGCGCGCAGCGACTTTGAGACCAAGCAGGCGGCCTACAAGACCTCGGAGGCGCAATTGCAGGTTTCGCAAGCCACACTGAAGCAGGTGCAAGCGCAGGTGGCGAGCCAGGAGGCGGGTATTCACCAGGCGGAAGCGCAGCTCAAGTCGGCGACCGACGCGCTCGACCGCACTGAATTCACCAGCCCCTTGACCGGCATCGTCACCTATATGCCAGTGCACGTCGGCGACACGGTGGTCATGGGCATTCAGAACTCGCCGGGCAGCGTGCTGATGCGGGTGGCGGACATGTCAGTGGTCACGGCCGAAGTGCAGGTGGATGAGACCGACATCGCGAATGTCAAGGTGGGCCAGCCGGCGGTGATGACGATTGACGCCTTCGGCGACCAGAAGTTCCCGGGGCGCGTGACCGAAGTCGGCGATACGGCCATTCTGCGCTCGACCGGCGCGGCGGCGACCAGTTCGACCGGCTCGGACGCGCAGCAGGCCAAGGATTTCAAGGTAGTGGTGCAGCTCGACCAACCACCGCCGGATATTCGCCCCGGTTTGAGCTGCACGGCGCAGATCACGACGGCGACGGTGGCGCGGGCGATCAGCATTCCGCTGCAGGCGGTGGTCGAGCGCGTACCGAGTCAGATTAACGTGGCCCCCACCGCCGCCGCCCAAGCGGCGGCGGCAGCGGCCATGGCGGCGCCCCCGGCGGGAGCGCCCAAGGAGACGCCGGTGCAGGGCGTCTTCGTCATCAACCCACAATCCATGACAGCGGAGTTCGTCCCCGCGACGACTGGAATCACCGGGGTGGACCACGTTCAGGTGCTGAGCGGGGTGAAGGCGGGGCAGGAGATTGTCACTGGACCCTACACCGCGCTGCGGACGCTGGTAAACCACGCAAAAATAAAGATAGACAATTCGGCCGCCGCGCTCGCCGCGAGCACTCCGCCGGCGTCAAACTAGTTCAAGGCTTAAACCTATGGCCACCGCCGCCTCGCCGCTTGGAACCGTGCCGCCCGTATTGCCTGCCACCGATGTGGTCATCCAGACCGTGGATCTGTGGAAGATCTACCAAATGGGGACGGAACAGGTGGCGGCGCTGCGCGGGGTCTCGATTGAGATCAAGCGCAACGAGTATGTCGCCATCATGGGACCCAGCGGATCGGGCAAATCCACGCTGATGAACCTGATCGGCTGTCTCGATTCACCCACCAAGGGGCAGTACTGGTTGAACCATCAACAGGTGAGCGAACTCGACGATGACGCGCTGGCGCACATTCGCAACCACGAAATCGGGTTTGTGTTTCAGACTTTCAACCTGCTGGCGCGGGCGACGGCACTGCACAATGTCGAGCTGCCGCTCATTTACGCGGGGGTGGAATCGGCGCAGCGCAGCGCGCGGGCGCTGGAGGCGCTGAAGAAAGTGGACCTGGTGGACCGCAAGGACCACCGTCCCAATGAGCTCTCGGGCGGGCAGCGGCAGAGGGTGGCGATTGCGCGGGCGCTGATCAACAACCCTTCCATACTTTTGGCTGACGAACCGACCGGCAATTTGGATTCGACGACATCGAATGAAATCATGGGATTGATGGACCGGCTCTGGTCGCAGGGCAATACCGTGGTGCTGGTCACCCATGAGCCTGACATCGCCGAGTACGCCCACCGCGTTATTTTCATTCGCGACGGACAGGTGGCGAGGGACGAGCCGACGGCGCGGGGGCGGAAAGCACGAGTTTGAGCGTTTGCCTTTGATGCCTTCCCGCGTTTTTGGTAGATGAATGCCCCTCAAAGAATCCATCTTCGTTGCGCTCGACACGCTGTGGTCGCATAAGCTGCGCAGTTTCCTGACGCTGCTCGGCATTATTGTTTCGATCTGGACACTGGTGGCGGTGGTGTCGCTGGTGCAGGGCGTGAACGGTTATGTCGGCGCCAAAATCGCCCATCTGGGGTCGAACGCCATCTCGGTGAGCCAGTTCAGCCTGGAGGAGATGACCGACCAGAAGCTGTTTCGGGAGGCGCGCAAGCGCAACAAGCCGATCACGATGGCCGAGTACGATTACCTGCGCGACCATTCGCGGCTGGCGCAAAACGTGGTGGCGAGCTCGAGCCGGGGCACGGGCACCAACCTTAAAGCCGGCAACCACAACATGACCGACGTGCAGGTCGAGGGTGACACCGCCAACGCCATTGCGCTCGCCGTGTACGACGTCGCCGCGGGGCGGTTTCTCAGCCCGAGCGACGTAGCGCGAGGCAACAACGTCGTCTTTATCGGCCCCGACATCGCCAATCAACTTTTCCCCGGCGTTGACCCCATCGGCCAGACGCTGAATGTGGACGGGCACGATTACCAAGTGATCGGCGAAGCCACGGTGCAAGGGAACGTCTTCGGCCAGTCGCAGGACAGCTTTGTGATCATTCCGATCGGGGTGTACCACGCCATTTACGGCACCAAGGGTTCGGTGGAGGTGGACGCGCAGGCTTCGTCGGCGCTGGCGCTGCCGGCGTTGAGCGATGAACTGCGCATGTTGATGCGCAGCGTGCGGCATTTGCATTACGCCGATCCGGACACGTTCGGGCTGATCGGCGCCGACTCGCTGATGGCGCTCTTCCACCAGCTCACGGGCGTGATCGCGGCGGTGATGATCGGGGTGGCGTTTGTGTTCCTGGTGGTGGGCGGGATCGTGATCATGAACATCATGCTGGCGGCGGTGACGGAGCGGACGCGCGAGGTAGGGATTCGCAAGGCGCTGGGGGCACGGCGGAAAGACATTCTGTCGCAATTCCTGGTCGAGGCGGCGGTGCTCTCGACCGTGGGCGGGCTGCTGGGCGTAGCGCTGGCGTGGGCCTTCACCTTGCTCGCCGGCCAGCTTACGCCTTTGCCGTTTGCGCTGCCCTGGGCGGCGGTGCTTGTCGCCCTGGGGATTTCGACGACGGTGGGTTTATTTTTCGGAATTTATCCGGCGCAGAAGGCGGCGAAACTGGAGCCGATCACGGCACTCAGGTCGGAGTCGTAATCATGGCGACTTCGCTCGGTGAAAACCTGACACTCGCCTACGACACGGTGCGCAGCCACAAACTGCGTTCGGCGCTGACCATACTCGGCGTGTTCGTGGGTACGGTGACGCTGATGGCGATTGGCAGTATTTTGACCGGCATGAACAAGACCGTGGTGGACCAGTTGGAGAGCTTCGGGACCAACACCGTGTTCGTGTACAAGTTCGCGCCCGGCATTCACATCGGCCGGCTGACGCGGGAGGAACGCCTGCGCAAACCGCTGAGCGATGCCGATATCGCGGCGGTGCGATCGGAGTGCGGCGCCTGCACGGCGATCAGCGCCCAGGTCATGGCGGCGGGCAACTTTGGGCCGCCGGGGGCGAACAGCGCCAACGCGCGATCGAAAAGCCATGAGGTGGATGGACTGACGTTTTCGGGCACGGAGCCGAATTTTCCCGAGGCGACGAACCAGGCGGTCGCCGAGGGAAGGTATTTCACGGAAGCCGAGAACGACCACCGCGAAAACGTGATTGTGGTGGGGCATTCGGTGTCGGACGCGCTCTTCCCCACCCAGGATCCGATTGGGCAGACGTTCACCATTAGCGGCACGACGTTCCGGCTGATCGGGGTTTTTGCGCTGCGCAAGTCGGCGGGCGCGAGCACCCAGGATTTGAGCGCACGCATTCCCTATCACACGTTTGAGAAGCTCTTCCCCGCCTCGCAGGAGCACTCGATCGAGGCGCTGGCGCGGCCGGGCATGCTGACCATCGCGCAGGACCAGATCCGTGTGGCGCTGCGCCGTTCGCGGCGCGACAAGTGGAACGCGCCGGATTCGTTCGGCATGGCGACGGCGGAGAGCATTATCGGGCAGTTCCACGACATTACGGGCCAAGTGGCGCTGGTGATCGTGGCCATTGCCTCGATCGGAATGCTGATCGGCGGCGTGGGGGTGATGAACATCATGCTGGTGTCGGTGACCGAGCGCACCAGGGAGATCGGCATCCGCAAGGCCATCGGCGCGCGGCGCGCCGACATCACGCAGCAATTCCTGGCCGAGGCGGTCTTTCTCACCGGCATTGGAGGCATACTGGGCATTATCGGCGGATGGCTGATCAGCGAGCTAATCAAGTTCGCGATACCTTCGCTGCCGAGTTCGGTGCCGCTGTGGGCGGTGGGCATGGGCTTCGGGATTTCGGTGGCGATCGGGGTTTTCTTCGGGCTGTTCCCGGCGATGAAGGCGGCGAAACTCGATCCGGTGGACGCGCTGCGCTACGAGTAGAGTTGCGAGCGCAATACTCTATACTTGGATATGGGAGGTGCCCCGATGGCGACCACGGCAACCAACCCGAAGCAACAGGCGCACGAACTCATCGAACGAATGTCCAGCGGGCAGGTCTCAGCTGTCGTCGGACTGCTCGAGTCACTGGTCGATCCGGTCGACCGCGCGATTGCCAATGCTGGCGTTGAAGATGAGCCGACCAGCGATGAAGAGACGCGCGCCGTCGCCGCATCTAAGGCGTGGATTGCCGAGCATCCCGGGGAGGGCGTATCGCTGGAAGAGATGCTGGCTGAGTTCAAAATCAGCACCGAAGACCTCCGTCGCTAACAGGTACCGGCGTGAAACGAGTCGTTTTCACTCCGTCCGCGCGCGCCGATGTGCGGCGCATTGACCGCGAATCGGCGATGCGTATTCTTAAAGCACTCGACCGTTTTGCTCGCACCGGCGAGGGTGACATCAAAAAGCTAAAAGGAAACACCGAAGAACTGCGCTTGCGGGTTGGCAACTAGAGGCTCGCCTCCCTTTGCTCCAACCCGCCGCGACTCCGCGATGCTGCGTCGCTGCGACCGTCTTCGTGAAGACAGTGTCGCAAATCCGGCGGAATTCGATTGACGGCAGCGGGCCGCCCTTCGGAATTTCGCGGCCTTCCACCTCCATCTCCTCCTTGGAGGACTCGGTGGCTGCCTGCGTCTGGATCCGATTCACCGGGGAGGCACCAGACGCGCTCCATGTTCATTCCGTATTGCACCGTTCCGAAGCCTACCGCTGAGTGTTGCTCAAACCAGCGCGGGGATAGTCTTAGCCGACCAGCAGGGCTACGGCGGCGGTGGTGGCCAGGAGAGTGGTAAGCCAGCCGAGGACGTTGACGGGGCGTGAGTTGGTGAATGAGCCCATGATTTCCGTACGGCGGGTGAGGAGCATGATGAGCAGCATGAGGACGGGGGCGAGCAGGCCCTGGACTACGCCGGCCGAGACCAGCGCCTGAATCGGGTTAAGGCCGAAGAAGTTCAGACCGGCGGCGGCGACGGTGACGATGATTACGACGGTGTAGAACTGGGGCGCGTGGCGGGGGCTCGAACCCAAGCCATTTTTCCATCCCATGCCATCGCACACGATATAGGCCGCGCCGGCCGACATCACCGGCAGTGCCAGCACGCCCACGCCGATAATGCCCAGGGCGAAGAGGGCACCCGCGGCGCGCCCGGCGAGGGGCCCGAGAGCGCGCGCGACTTCGGCGGCGGTGGTGAGTTCGGGGATTCCCGCACGGAACAGCGTGGCGGCGGCGGCGAGGATAACGAAGTACATCACCAGGTTGGAAAACATCATGCCGAGGATCACGTCCCAGGCGGTGAAGCGGAGATCCCCGGCGGTGGCCTGGGCGCGGTCCTCCTTTCGACGCACGCCCTTGGCGGCATGCTCTTCCACTTCCTGGCTGGTTTGCCAGACATAAAGGTAGGGCGAAAGCGACGTGCCGATGACGGCGACGAGGAGGAGGCGGGATTCGTGGTCCCAATGGAGATGAGGGAGGAGAGTTCCGCGCAGGGTTTGGGCGAGATCGGGGTGGGCCAGCAGAGCGGCGCCGATGTAGGCCACCAGGGCCATGGCGAGCCAGCGGAAGATGGATCGCATCTGGACGTAGGAGCCCGCCATTTGGATGGCGAGCACGGCGGCGGCGAAGCCGATGACCAGCCAGACAAGTGGAATAGGAAGGAGCAAGTTGGTGGCGGCGGCGAGGCCGCCGAGGTCGGCGGCGGCCTCGATGGTATTGCCGGCCACGACGGCGATGACGATGGCGTAGAGTACCAGGCGGGGGCAGTGGTCGCGCACGACGGCGCCCAGGCCCTGACCGGTAACCTGGCCGAGTTTGGCGGCTAAATAGACGATGACCGCCATCATGGGCACGAGGGCGGGGGCCATCCAGAGCGCGGACCAGCCGAGGCGGGCGCCGACGCTGGTGTAGGTTCCGATGGCGGAGGGATCGTCGTCGGCCGCGCCGGTGACGAGACTCAGGCCCAGGGCGCGTTTGACCGAGGGGGAGAAGTGGCGGGGCCGGCGACGACGCGAGCGCCATTGCATCCGGCGTTCGGTGAGCAGTGCCATAGCAGCGAGATGAGGCGGTGGTCTGCTATTTCAGAGCCCTGGGCGCGGGGCGAGGTTGTACGGGCAAGTTTGCGCCTAATCGGCGCGCAGGGTGCGGGCGGGGTCAATGGCGGCGGCGCGGCGGGCGGGCAAGAAGCCGGCGAGTGCGGCGCAAACGACGAGCACCAGCGCCGCGGCGGCGAGGTAGCGGGGATCGTAGCCGCTGACGCCATAGACCTGGCTGCCCAGCAGCCGCACGCCGCCGAGCGCGGCCGGGATGCCGACGGCGAGTCCAAGCCCGGTTTGCCAGCCGACGCGCCGCAGAATGAGAGATATGATCTGCCAGCGCGAAGCGCCGAGGGCCGAACGGACGCCAATTTCAGAGGTACGGCAGGCGACGAGGTACACGGTCACACCGTACAGCCCAACCGAGGCGAGGAGCAAGGCGAGAACGGCGAAGAGTCCACTCAGGCCGGCCAGAAGACGATCCTGGTCAAAGTTGTGGGCGACCTGGTCGGAAAACGTGCGCAGGTCGCCGACGATGAGATTGGGATCGACAGAGCGCAATGTGCGGCGCAGAAGGGTGGCGGGGGATGGGGGAACGTGGTCGAAATCAATCACCATGGCGTTGAGGAACATGGATGCATCCTCGACCTGTTTCATGCTGGCTCCCTGATAGGCGTAATGCTGGGTAGCCGGACGGAGGAACAGGGCGCGGACGGCGCCGCGCGGGTTTTGCCACTGGAAGTCTCTGAAGACGCCGACGATGGTGAAGGCAGAGGAGTACTGGACCTCATTGAGGCCGAAGCGGCGGCCAATGGGATTTTCGCCGGGGTAGAATTTTTTGACGAAAGCCTGGTTGACGAGCGCCACCTGGGGCGAGGTCGCGGTATCTTCCTGATTGAAATCGCGCCCGGAGACCATGGGTACGCCGATCGAGGCGAGGTAGCCGGGCGTAACGCGGATCCAGCTCGAACCGCAGGGTTGGTTGGGACCGGGCTGGGAGTGGCCTTCCTGAATCACGCATTCGCCCCAGTTATCACCCTCGAGCGGCGAGTACATGCCCATGCCGACGTGGGCTACGCCGGGCAGGCTCGAGAAGCTGGTCTCGAGCGAACGGTAGAGGGCGTCGAGCTTGGGCACGGTGTAGCCGGCGCCGGCGACGTCATAGTGCAACACGTAGCGATGCGCGGTATCGAGACCATACGACTGATTCTGGAGATTGGCGAGTGAGCGGCTGGTGAGCAGGGCGCCGGTGATCAGCACCAGCGACAAGGCGATCTGAAAGACCACCAGCGCGCTTTGCGAGATCGAGGCGCGATCGCCGCCGCCGGTGGAGCGCCCGACGCCTCGCAGCACGTCGGCGGGCTGGGTGTGGAGCGCCGCCCAGGCGGGGGCGAGGCCGAAGAGCACGCCGGTGAGGAGAGAGACGGCAAAGGCGAAGGCGAGCACGACCCAGTCGGGGGATGCGGCGACGGGCATGTCCACCGCTTGCGGGAAGGCCAAGGCGATGATGGTGCGCGCGCCGAGGTAGGCGACGAGCAATCCGGCCAAACCGCCGGCGCAACCGAGAACGGCGCTTTCGGTAATGACGCGACGCAACAGGCGGCGGCGGCTCTCGCCCAACGCCATGCGCAAAGCGACGTCCTTGCGGCGGGCGGTACCGCGGGCTAAGAGCATGTTGGCGATATTGGCGCAGGCGATGAGCAGCACCACGGCGGCGAGCCACAGAAGTAATTTCAGACCCTGGCCGGTTTCCTGCTGCAGATTCTGGATGCCGCGCGCGGCCGAGACGACGACCACATGTTGTTTGGGAATCAGGGCCGCGCCGCCATTGTCGGTGTAGCGTGAGCGGCTGGAGAGCCACTGGCGCAGCGCGACCGATAACTTGGTTTGGACGACGGCGGGGTTGGCTTCTGGACGCAAGCGGCCGATCAAATAAAGCCAGTGGGCGTCGGGGAGACTGAGCAGCGACTGGTTCAGCGGCTCACCAGAAACGGCGGGCCGGGCGGCGAGCGGGAGCCAAAAGTGCGGTGGGCGGGCGGCGACGCGATCGCCGTAAAAACCCGACGGCGCGATGCCGACAATGGTCATGGGTTGGGAATGGATGTCAACCGTCTGGCCGATCAGGCCGCGGTCACTCGAGAAATCGTTCTGCCAGGAGTCGTAGCTAACGACGGCGACGGGCGGGGCGCCGGGGCGGTCGTCGTCGGGCGTAAGCATGCGCCCGGCAAAGGCGCGGACGCCGAGGGTCGAGAAATAATTGCCGCTGACGAGTTCCATCGGAAGCGAGGCGGCGAACGCCGTGCCGCGGCGCACCGGAACCGGTCCAAAGCCAGCTTGCATGGCCGCCAGTTGGGTGAACTCGGGCGCGGCCTGCTGCAAGTACTGATACAGCGAATAAGAGAAGAGGTCGAAATCGCCGTTGTCGCCGACAAAGCCGCCGTTCACGCAGCAGTCGTCGGTATCACCCACACGGTAGAGCGCATTGGGACTGGCGACCGGCAGGGAGCGCAACAGGACGGCGTGAGCGAGGGTGAAAATGGCGGTGTTGGCGCCAATGCCCAGGGCGAGGGTAAAAATGGCGGTCAGGGCGAATAACGGCGCCAGACGCAGTTGGCGGATGGCGTAGCGAATATCTTGCAGCAGCATAAAAAAATCCGGCCCTCGGGTACAAGTACCGAGGGCCGGATGGAAGGTTACAGTTTTCCGATGCCGACGCCGCCCGGGTTTGGGTCTGCGCCAGCGCGGCCGCCCTAGTGCGCTTCGCTCGAGGGTTGGACCGGAACGATGAAGTCGCCGGACTGGTTGTGGACCAGCAGCAGGAGGTCCTTGCCTTTGGGCGCAAGGGCAAGCTGGTGCTGCAGTTCGGTGACGGTGGGGACAGGATGCTGGTTCACCTGCTCGATGATGTCGCCGCGTCCGATGCCGGCCACCATGGCCGGGCTGCCCGGCGTCACCGACTGGACCTGCAACCCGGCGACCGGGCTATTCGGGTCCGTAGGCGCCACCTGCAGGCCCAGCTTGGGCGTCGTTGATTCGTTCGACGCATCGGCTGCGATCGGCTGACCGCCAGCACTGGCGGCATCACCAAGCGTGACCGAGATGGTCTTGGGCTGGCCATGGCGCAGCACTTCGACCGAGGCTTTGTCGCCGGGCGCAACCGCGCCGGCCAGGGTCTGCAGTTCGCTGCTGCCCGCGATGGAGTGACCGTTGAAGCTTGTGATCACGTCGTAGGGTTTGAGGCCGGCTTCGGACGCCGGGCTGCCGGAGTTCACCTGGTTCACCAACGCGCCCTTGACGCCGGTTTCGTTCAAGGAGTCGGCAACATCGGGGGTGAGGTCGGTCACTTCGACGCCGAGGTAGCCGCGCACGACCTTGCCGTTCTTGATCAGCGAAGCGGCGGTGGGCTGGACGAGGTCGCTGGGGATGGCGAAGCCGATACCGGCCGATGCGCCGGAGGAGGAGAGGATTTCGGTATTAATTCCGACCACTTCACCGCGGGCGTTGACCAGCGGTCCGCCGGAGTTGCCGTGGTTGATGGGAGCGTCGGTTTGAATGAAGGCGCCGCGGGCATCGGGGCCATCGGAGAGCGAGCGGGAACGGTTGACGGCGCTGACGATGCCGCGCGTGACGGAGAAATCCATGCCCATCGGATCACCGATGGCAAGCACGGTTTCACCGGGCTTGAGCAGGCTGGAGTCGCCGAAGGCGGCGCTGGTGAGACCGGTGGCATTGATTTTCACGACCGCGAGATCGGTCGCCTTGTCGGTGCCCACCACCTTGGCGGTGAAGCGGCGGCGGTCGTTGAGGGTGACCTCGACCTGATTGGCGCCGTCGACGACGTGATTGTTGGTGACGATGTAGCCGTCGGGAGAGACGATCACTCCGGTGCCCAGCGCTTCAAACACCTGGGGCTGGCGCGGCATTTCGAATTGCGGGCCCTGGAATTGATTGAAGAACTGTTGGAAGGGTTCGGGGATTTGCTCCTGCGGCCCGTCGGAGACGGCGGGCGTGGAGTGGCCGACGACTTGAATATTGACGACGGCGGGGGTGATGCGTTCGGCCACAGCTTCGGTGGCGCGGTCGAGCGCCAGAAGCGGCGCGACGGCGGCATCGGTGAAGGGGGCCATGTTGGATGACATGACGCCGCGGGCGGCGGGGCCGCTCGAGGCCATCAGCGCCACGCCCAGGCCGCAGGCGGCGAGGCAACTGGTTATAACAGACACACGTCGGGTTTTCGCATTCATCGGTATGCTCCTTTTGCCAATTCAGTTAAAGGTTGTCAGGTGATCAGCACCAGTTCGCAGTGCGTGACCGGTTCAAATACCATCCACACTTCGCCATCGGATGAGACGACGCGTACCCACTGCCAGTCGGGCGGGGCGCATTGTTGCTTTTCTTCCATTTTCCAGCGCAGTTGCACCGGCTGGTAGGCCGGTTGGGGCGAGGAGGAAATCCTCGCCGATTGCGTTGGACTTGCCGGCGCGGTCAATATTGCGTGCGCGACGGAGGCTGGCCGGGCCTTGGGAGCGGGCGCAAGCCGTGCGACGCGCGCGGTTGAAGGCGGTGCGACTTTTACGGGTGCGACGGTTGCCACTCGCGTCCGCGACTGTGGTTTGGGCCGGGCTGCGGGTTTGGGCCGGGCCGCGGCGGGCGTCAGCAGCAAGCCGGCCAGGGCGATGACGCCCGCGGCCAGCATCCAGACGCGCCAGGGAGGAGTGGCGCTTCCCTGCCCCAGGATGCGGGTGACGCGAAGGCTCAAGCGAGAGCCGCTGGCGGCGCAGACCATGGAAGGAGCGGCGGGACCGGATTGCGCTTCGGCCAAATCCACCAATGTGCGGGCGTAATTCACGGCGCTGCCGCACACGGCAATCGCGATGTCGTCGCAGCAGTGTTCGCGTTCCTGGCGGGCGCGTCCGGAAAGCCACCAGACGGCGGGATGGAAAAAGAACAGCGTTTCAACCCCGCGCTGGAGGAGGTTGACCAGGTAATCGTAGCGGCGAACATGGGCGAGTTCGTGGGCGAGCAGCGCGTCGAGGTAGGAAGCAATGCAATCGGGCGCGACGCCGCTGAGGGCGCTTGAGGGCAGCAGGACGAGGGGACGAATCCAGCCGATCGTACACGGGGTCGAGATCGAGTGCGAGATGGCGAGGCGCGCGCGCGCGCAACTGCCGCCAACGCGGCGGGCGAGTTCCTCCATACGCGCGCGCCAGGCCTCGGGGAGGACGCCGAAATCCTGACGCGCGCGGTGGCGCAAACGCCAAACCAGGCAACCGCCGCCGGCCATGTACAAGGCCATAGCGGCCACCCCAACCGCCCAGGCCAGGGCGAGGTCGGGCAGCCAAGTGGACGACGGTGCGGCGAGTGTGAGGACCTGGGGCATGGCGGCGGGCCAGGCGAACGCCGCGGCAAACAGAAGCGGCAGTGAAAACAGCGCGGCGACATGCATGAGGTAGCGAGCGCGCGCCGACAGGCTGGCCATGGTTTCGACCAGGGCGACGCCCAATGCAATCAGAGCAGCCTGCCAACTCAAAGTCATCAGCGCCTGCCCGAGTGTTTGTCCTAAAGCGTTCATCGCTGGGCTGCCTCCTGATCGTCGAGTAGTTTGCGCAGGGCGGCGAGTTCCTCCGGACTGGGCGGCTGGCTGTCGAGCAGGTGCATCATCATTCTCGCCGCCGAGCCGCCGAAGGCCCGGGTGACGAGGTCGCCGACCAGGAGGCGTTCGGTCTCGCCCTGCTCCGAGCGGGCACGGTAGATGTGGGCGCGCTGCTGTTCGTCGCGCGTAACCAAACCCTTTTCGGCCATGATCTGCATGAGCTTTAAGACGGTGGTGTAGCCGGTCGAGGTTCCCAACGCGGCGTGCACTTCGCGCACTGTGGCGCCGTCCTGCGCCCATAAAACGCGCAGGATTCCCAACTCCGATTCGGTCGGTCGCGGGTTCCGTGGGAGTGCCATATACCCATCATACGAACAAATTCGTAATTGTCAACGAAATTCTTCGTACTATTTTTGGGCGGATAATCGGAGCGTGCCGCTGTCCCACCACCGCGCGCCCCATGAAGCGCCGCATCCGCATCGAAGCGTCGACACCAGCGAGGAAAGCGCGGCTCGGCAGGCTGAGCGCTGGCGGGAGATGACGCCAGCGGAAAAGCTCGAACTGGTAGGCGAGTTGAGCCAGACAGTGCGTGATTTGGCGCTGATCGGCTTGCGTCGACAGCATCCGCAGGCAAGCGAGCGGGAGTGCTTTCTGCGCCTGGCGGCGCGCACGCTGGGGCCCGAGTTGGCACGCAAAGCGTATCCAGAACTGGCTGATATTGAACTATGACGGAGGTCATGAACATCGCCCTAAAGGTCGGGGAGTTGTTGGAGGCCTGCGGGATTCGCTATGTGGTCGGGGGATCGTTGGCGAGCGCACTGTGCGGAGAGCCGCGCTCGACCTTGGATGCGGACTTTGTCGTGGCCTTGAGTGAAGGCAATTTGAAGGGACTGTTGGAAGGTTTAGAAGCGGAGTTTTATATTGATGGCGATGAACTGCGGCGCGCTGTACGCAACGGCAGCCACGCCAACGCTATTCATTCCACCACTTCGGTGAAGGTGGATTTTTTCGTGGCGGCGTCGCGCTTGCAGCGCCAGCACCTCAGTAGGCGCCAAAGAGTAGTAGTCGCCATGGAGCCTGAAAGGGCGTTGTACTTCTACGCGCCTGAGGACATTCTGGTGCAGAAGCTGGTGTGGTACCGCGCGGGGGGTGAGATTTCCGACCGGCAATGGCGGGACGTGGCCGGGATCGCCGAGGCCCAGGGGAACAAACTGGACTGGGAATACATTCGAACGCAGGCAGAGGAAAATCGGATCGGCGACCTTTTGGGCCGTATCTCTCGTGATCGTTAGTAAACTATGGCGGGGTAAAACATGCCGCGTCGATTTTTGCTGACCTCCTTATTTTCTTTGGCTGCGCTAGCGGCGCTTTTGGTGGGCCAAACAGCGGCTCCGGTGCCGCGGGCGCGGGCGCGGGCTTTGGGTATTAAGGTCGGTATTCTTCCGGTTGGGCCGCTGAACGCCATTACCGACGTTACGGGCGTGGAGGTGGGGCAAACTACGCTCGACGACGGCAAGGATATTCATACCGGCGTGACCGCGATTCTGCCGCATGCGGGGAACATGTTTCGCGACAAGGTGGCGGGAGCGGTGTTTGTGGGCAACGCGTTCGGCAAGCTCATGGGCTCAACCCAAGTGGAGGAACTGGGGGAAATCGAGACGCCAATTCTGCTGACCTCAACCTTGAACGTTCCACGGGTGGGGGACGCGCTGATCAGCTACATGCTGGCGCTGCCCGGCAATGAAAAGGTGCAGTCCATTAACCCACTGGTGGGCGAGACCAACGACGGCGGGTTGAACGACATCCGCGGGCGACACGTGGGGGAGAAGGAGGTTGTTGCCGCGATTGAAGGCGCGCACGGAGGGCCGGTCGAGGAGGGCGCGGTGGGCGCCGGAGCGGGGACGATTGCCTTTGGGTGGAAGGGCGGGATCGGCACATCGTCGCGGCGGCTGCCGGAGAAGCTGGGCGGCTACACGATCGGGGTGCTGGTGCAGACCAACTTCGGCGGGATCTTGTCGATCAACGGCGCTCCGGTGGGGATTGAGCTGGGGCAATACTATTTGAAATCGGCGCTGCCGCCGTCGAACCCGGACGGGTCGTGCATGATCGTGATCGCGACCGATGCTCCGGTGGACAGCCGCAACTTACAGCGCAGGGCGGCGCGGGCGATGATGGGTCTGGCGCGCACCGGCTCGGCCGGGAGCAACGGGTCGGGCGATTACGCGATCGCGTTTTCAACCGTACACGAGACGCCGTTGGTCACAAACGATGCTATGTCGCCTTTGTTCTTGGCGGTGATCGAGGCAACCGAAGAGGCGATCTACAATTCCCTGTTCATGGCGACCACGACGACCGGTCGCGGGCGCACGGTCCAGGCGCTGCCGATTCCAGAGACGCTGGCTATTATCCGGCGCAGCGCGCAAAAATAAACGGGGCGTTAGGGCAGACGGAAGGCTTTGCGGCCGTCGAGGGTGACCTGGGCGAGGCAGCGGGCGGCATCGAGGGCGGTGAGGGCTTCGTGGATTTTGGCGCGGGTGAAAATGGGGGCGAAGAATTCGGTGAGATCTTCTTCGGTATCGCAGACGGTGGCGCGGAGGCGGACGGTGATGAGCGCCGCCGCGGCTTCGCCGTGCGAGAGCTGGCTGGTGGAGGCGGCAAGGGTCGGAAGGAGCGCGACCGTGGGTTGAAACCAGCGCTCGCCCGAGGGCGCGCGGCCGACGCGGGACACCTTCAGGGTTTTCGCCAGTTCGGCGAGGGAGCGTTCGATGCCCAGCACCGAGGTGCGCTCGGCGCCCAGGCGGTCGCGCAGGATTTCGGCGCTGACAGGCGTCTGGGGCGCGTGGAGCATGGCCTCAAACACGGCCGCGGCAAGTGGGCTGAGTTGGCCACTGTCGGCCTGGCGGCGGAAGTCCCGCTTGGGATGGCGATCGCCGCGCGCGTTATAGAAGTACTGAATCAGCTCGCGCGGGACAACCCGCAGTTCGTGGGGCCAAAGGTTGATTTCGAAGGCCTCGCCGGTGGCGAGGGCGGCTTCCACGGCGTGGACGAGTGTCGCCAGGGCGCGTTCGTTGGCATCGGGCGCGACCAGTGTGTGCAACTCGGGCCAGGTGGCGAAGCCGAGAAGGCCGACGGCGGCGAGAGCGGGGCTGGAAGCGGCCTGGGCCGTCGCGCGGAGTTCGGCCAGGCGCTCGGCGCGGGCGAGAATGATTTCTTCTTTATTCAAAGCGGATACTAGTGTAACCGCTTGAAGGCGCGGAGAATTTCCTCGGTCGAGTAGCGCAGCAGCACGGGGCGTCCGTGGGGGCAGGTCATTGGGTATTCGGTTTGCGCGAGGGCATCGAGGAGCCAGGTCATTTTCTCGGGCGTGAGTTTCATGTGAACCTTGATCGCTGCGTGGCAGGCGATGGTGGCGGTGATGCGAGTCCGCAGCGTGGACATGGCCTCGGAATGTTGAGTGACGGCGGAGGGCTGGAGCAGCTCTTGCAGGAGGCGCTCGATTTTGTCCTGGGTGATGCCGGCGGGGGTGGCCTTGACCACGATGGTGTTGCGTCCGAAGGGCTCGGCATCGAAACCGCTGGCGGATAATTCGTCGGCGCATTCGGCGAAGCTCAGGGCGCCGGCGGCGTCGAGCGGAAGGACCACGGGCACCAGCAGGCGCTGGCTTTCGATCGAGCCGGACAAGCGGTCGCGCCCGATCTGCTCGAAGAGGATGCGTTCGTGGGCGACGTGCTGGTCAATCAGCCAAAGGCCGGACGGGCCGCTCGCAACGATGAAACTCTCGTGAATTTGCCCGAGCGGCTCGAGTTCGCCGAGTTCGTGGGCTTGGGGTGAGCGTGCGCCGGCGGGTTGGGTTGAAGAAGGAGCGGCCGCGGTGGGGAACTCCAAACGCTGCGGCTGGGGCACGGGGGGCGCCGGGGTGAGGTGGAAGCCGCGCGGCAGGACTTCGGTGGCAATGCCGAGATCGGCGGCGGCGCCGGGCGAGAAGGGCATGGCGAGGGCTTCAGACCAGGGCCGGGTTGGCGGCGCTGGGGCGAAGCTGGGGCTCGCGCTGGGGTGGGCGGTGCGCTCGCGTAGAAAGGACGCAACCGGGCGCTGGGCGGAGAGGGCGGAACGAATCGCGTCGCGCACGGCGTCGTGCACCAGGCTCTGGCGCTGGAAACGGACCTCGGTTTTCGAGGGGTGAACGTTGACGTCCACCTCGCTGAAGGGCAGGTCGAGGAACAACAGCACCGCCGGATAGGTATCGGTGGGCAGAAGGTTGTAATAGGCGCTGGAGACGGCGTGCTGCAGCAGGCGGTCGCGGACGAGGCGGCGGTTGACGAAAATGAAGATCGAGTTGCGGTTGAGCTTCTGCAGCTCGGGGCGGGAGGCGAAACCGAAGATGCCGACCGCGGCCTCGTGCGCCAGGTCGGCGGTGTGGTTGAACTCGATGCACTGGCCGAAGGTTTCGTCGCCGAAGATTTGCTCGAACCGCTGGGCATGGCTGGCCACGGGAGCAAGCGAGAGCAGGTCGCGGTGCGGAGTGGAGAGTTTAAAGCGGATTTCCGGGTAGGCGAGGGCGTAATGGGTGACCAGGGTCGAGATGTGCCCGAGCTCGGTGTCATCGCTCTTCAGAAATTTTTTGCGGGCCGGGATGTTGGCAAATAGATTGGCCACCGTGATCGAGGTGCCGCGGGAAAGGCCGAGGGTGGTGACCGATTGAATGGTGCCGGCGTGGACGACGATTTGCGTGCCTTCGCCGGCATCGCCGGCGGGGTTCAGGGCGGGGGCGGTCGCGAGGGTGAAGTGGCTGACGCTGGCGATAGCGGGGAGCGCTTCGCCGCGGAAGCCGAGGGTGGAGATGCGGCTGAGCGAATCCTCATCGGAGAGTTTGCTGGTGGCGTGGCGTTCGAGCGAGAGCAGGGCGTCATCGCGCAGCATTCCCTCGCCATCGTCGGTGACGCGGATTTTCGACTTGCCGCCGGCTTCGACCGCGATGGCGATGGAGCGGGCATTGGCGTCGAGCGAGTTCTCGAGCAGCTCTTTCACCACCGACGCCGGACGCTCAACGACCTCGCCAGCGGCGATTTTGTTGGCGATCTGGTCGGTGAGGACGCGGATGAGGGCCATTACAGCAGGGCGATGCCTAATGGGGTGAGTTGGGTTGGGTCGACCGGAGTGGGGGCGGAGACCATGAGGTCAATGGCGCGTGCGGTTTTGGGGAAGGCGACGACTTCTCGAATTGAGTCGGCGCCGGCGAGCAGCATGACCAGGCGATCGAGCCCGAGCGCGATGCCGCCGTGGGGCGGAGTGCCGTACTCGAGAGCGTCGAGGAAGAAGCCGAAGCGGGCGCGGGCTTCGTCATCATCCATGCCCAAAAGGCGGAAGATCTCGGCTTGCAGCTCGCGACGATGGATGCGGATGCTGCCCGAACCTAATTCAATGCCGTTGAGGACGACGTCGTAGGCCTGGGCGCGGGCGCGTCCGGGGTCAGTGGAGAGAAAGGCGACGTCCTCGGGGAGGGGCGAGGTAAAGGGATGGTGCGCGGAGGACCAGCGCGAGGCTTCGGCATTCCACTCGAACATGGGGAAGGAGGTGACCCAGAGGAAACGAAAATCCTTGCGATCGAGCAAATGATGGCGCTCGGCGAAACGCTGGGCCAGGGCCAGGCGCAGAGTCGAGGCCTGGGTGTGCAGGGCGAAGCGGTCAGTCGAGGAGTGGGCAGCGGGCGCGGGCGCGAGGAGGACGATGAGGTCGCCGTCCTGGGCGGTGAGCTTCTCGCGGATGGCGCGGGCCAGGGCGGGATAGGATTTTTCGATGCGGGCAAAATCCTCAAACAGGCGCACCGGCCGGCCTTCGGCCAAGGGCCGCAGCTCGTCGCGCTCGCGGCGCGAGAGCGCGCCCACGCCGGGAATGCGTACGGCCAGCAGCGGGGCATCGGGCTGCAACTGGAGTTGGCGCGCGGCGTCTTCCGGTACCAACGTGGCGACATCGGTGAGCGGGGGCAGACGCAGGTCGGGTTTGTCGGTGCCGTAGCGGAGCATGGCTTCTTCCCAACTCAGACGGGGAAAGGGCAGAGTGATCTCGAAGCCGGCGGCGCGGCAGGCGTCAGAGAGCATGCGCTCGATGATCTGAAAGAGCTGCTCCTGGTCGGGAAAGCTCATTTCAACGTCAATCTGGGTGAACTCGGGGTGGCGGTCGGCGCGCAAGTCCTCATCGCGGAAGCAGCGGACGATCTGGAAGTAGCGGTCGCAACCGCCGATCATGAGCAGTTGCTTGAACAGCTGCGGCGATTGCGGCAGGGCGTAGAATGAGCCCGGCTGGACGCGGCTGGGGACGAGATAGTCGCGCGCGCCCTCGGGCGTGCTGCGGGTCATGAACGGTGTTTCGACCTCGAGAAAGCCCTGGGCGTCGAAAGCGCGGCGGATGGCGATGGTGACGTTGTGGCGCAGGCGCAGGTTCTGCTGCATGACCGGGCGGCGCAGGTCGAGGTAGCGGTACTTGAGCCGGGTTTCTTCCGAGATGACCGACTCGGCGCCGGTTTCGATATTGAGAGGAAATGGCGGGGTGCGCGCGTCGTTGAGAATGTCGAGGGAGGTGGCGACGACTTCGACTGCGCCGGTGGGCAGGTTGGGGTTGGCGGTCGCGGGGCTGCGTCCGACGACGTGGCCCTGGACGGCGACAACGTACTCGCTGCGCAGCTCGGTCGCCTTTTGGTGCAGGCCGGGCGACTGGGCCTGATCGAAGACGATCTGCGCGAGTCCGGTGCGGTCGCGGAGGTCTATGAAGAGCAAGGCACCGAGATCGCGGCGGCGGTGGACCCATCCGCGCAGCAGGACAGTCTTGCCGATGTCATGCGTGGTTAACTCGCCGGCGTAACGCGGGGCGGCAGCAGGTGCGTCGCTCATGAACTCACCTCCGTTCCTGCGTCATGCCCCGCGTTCGCGGCGGCGCGGCGCATCTCTTCCCTGCCCCAGTGGGCGAGCAGAAAGGTGAGAATCAACTGCGGAATGAGGAACGTAACGTAAAACATGGAGTTGAGGGCGAGCAGCATCCACCAGAGCCAGCGGGCGGTGGTCACCTGCCCGGGGCGGGCCCCGGCGCTGGGCACAGGGAAGGCGCCGCGCGGGCGGCGGATAAGGAAACTGAAGCGATAGTTGAGGAAAAAAAGCGCCACCGAGCCGACCAGAACCACCAGATCGAGCAGCAACTGCTGCTGCATGGTGAGCGGCGCGAGACGCGCCATTTGGTCGGCCACCTGTTGCAGACTGAGCACATGGCCGGTGTTGGCGGCGGTCTGAAACAGCTGCGGCTCCATGGAAGCGAACAGAATGATGACGGTCGAAACGATTACCGCCCAGACCAGGAGCGAGCCGATTATGTAGCTGCGGCGCTCGACGGCCAACTGGTGCACGGCGTCGTTTGATGAAGGGGCTCCGTTCATGCGTTGGGCCCCTGGGCGTGGAGCCGGCCCACGAGTTCGTCGTAGCCGACCTCGACCTGGGTCGAGGTGGCGAGCGATTTGAGTTTCCACTGGCCGCTCGCGATCTCCTCCGGCCCGGCGAGCAGGGCGAAAGGAGCGCCGAGCTTGGTGGCGAGTTCGAGCGATTTGCCGAGCTTGCGTCCGGGCTCGGCCATCTCGCAGCGCACGCCGGCGTGGCGGAGGCGACGGGCGAGGGCGAGGACGGGCAATGTTTCAGCTTCGGTCAAAGGAATCAGCAGGACCTGAAGGCGGTTGAGCGAGCGGTTGGGATCGGCCGCCTGCATGGCCATGACGAAGCGGTCGGCGCCGAGGGCGAAGCCGATACCGCCGCCGGCTTCCGGGGGCGCGCCGAGTTCCTGGGAGAGGCCGTCGTAGCGTCCGCCGCCGAGCAGGGCGTTTTGGGCGCCGAGCGAGCCGTGCACGAACTCGAAGGCGGTGGAGGTGTAGTAGTCGAGGCCGCGCACCAGGCGAGGATCAATTCGATAGGGGATGCCATTCGCATCGAGCAGGGCGCGGAGCTGGGCGAAATGGTTGCGGCAGTTGGGCTCGAGGTAAGTCTCGATCGAAGGCAGTTGGCGGATGATGGGCTGGTCGCGCTCGACCTTGCAGTCGAAAACGCGCAAGGGGTTGGTTACCGCACGCCGCTGGCAGTCGCCGCACATTTCCGGCAGGCGGCCGGCGAGCGCTTCGCGCAGGGCGGCGTAGTAGGCGGGGCGGTCCTCAGAGCAGCCGACGGAGTTGAGAACGAGTTCCGCGCCGGAGATGCCGCACACTTCAAGTAATTGTTGCAGCATGGCCAGCAACTCGAAGTCAATCCAGGGCGAGTTGCCGCCCATAACTTCGGCCCCGATCTGGAAAAACTGGCGGTAGCGTCCGCGCTGGGGGCGCTCGCGCCGGAACATGGGACCGATGTAATAGAGCTTGGCGAGGCCGGGGCGCAGCCACAAGCGGTGCTCGACATAGGCGCGCGCGACGGAGGCGGTGGCTTCGGGGCGCAGGGTCAGGGAGGCGCCGTCGCGGTCGGGGAAGGTGTACATTTCCTTGCCGACGATATCGGT
>JANWLQ010000076.1 GCA_025450725.1 Terriglobales bacterium | reverse complement strand
GCGCTGATCATCGGCGACCCGGCGCTGCGCTTGCGCATCAGCGGCGAAGCCGAGCACGCCGGCCTCGAAGTGCGCGACCTGGCGCGCGAGTGGCACGAGTGGACAGGCCTGCCGTTCGTTTTCGCGCTCTGGGGCGTGCGCAGCGAAGTGTATGCCTCGAATCGCGAATGGCTCCCGGCGCGCCTGCGCCAGGCGCTCGATGAGGGCATTGCCCACCGCTCCGAAATCGCCGCCAGCTGGGCGCGGCGCCTGGGCATCCCCGTAGCCGAGGCGCACCGCTATTTGGCCGAGAACGTGGTCCACCGCCTGGGCCCGGCGCACGCCGCCGGGCTGGAGCGGTTTTTCGCGCTTGCCGCCGCCGACGGCCTGA
The DNA here is from genome assembly GCA_025450725.1 of Terriglobales bacterium. Classification (GTDB taxonomy): domain Bacteria; phylum Acidobacteriota; class Terriglobia; order Terriglobales; family SCQP01; genus SCQP01. Next base: position 5,407 of record JANWLQ010000076.1, on the reverse strand, counting down.
TGGAAGCGGCGACCGCGCCCGCGTTGGTCGAGGTGCCGGCGTGATCGCCCATCTTGAAGGCACGCTGCTCGAGCGCCACCCGGCGCGGATCATTCTCGACGTCCACGGCGTCGGCTACGAGCTGCAAGTTCCGGTGGGCACATTCACCGCGCTCCCGGCCGCGGGCGGAAGGGCGGCGCTGCATGTCTACACCCAGGTCCGCGACGACGCCATTCTATTGTTTGGCTTCGCCACCCCGGCGGAGAAGCAACTGTTCGAGAAGCTGATTTCGGTCAATGGGGTGGGACCGAAAATGGCGTTGGCCATCCTGTCCGGCCTGCCGCTCGAAGCGCTCGCGGCGGCGATTCGCCAGGCCGATCACGCGCGGCTGACGGCCATCCCCGGCGTCGGCAAGAAGACGGCCGAGCGCCTGGTGGTCGAACTGCGCGACAAAATCCCCACTGGCCTGGTCAGCGATACCGCGGCCGCGGCGCCCTTGGCGGGGCCGGCGGAGGAAGTGCTCAGCGCCCTGGTCAACCTTGGCTATGCCCCACCTGCGGCGGAGAAAGCCGTGCAGCGCGCGCTCCAGCAGCACGCGGCGGCGAGCTTCGACGAGCTCTTTATGCTGTGCATGAAGTCGCTCTGAGCCTCACACCAGGGCGATCGAATCCTTTTCGAAGCGCATTTTCACCCGTCGGCGCAGCTCGCGCGTGACCGCCCACTGCTCGACCGGAGCCGTCTTCATGCGCGCTTTGATTGACACCGAGGCGCTGCTGAGCGACTCCACGCCGAGAATTTCGAGCGGCGCCAAAATTTTGCTGGCGTACGCCGGGTCGTGTTGCAGCTCCTCGCCGATTTGCTGCAACGCGTGGGTCACCCGCGCCACGTCTTCCTTGTAGGCTACCGAGACCTCGAGAACGGCATACGAGTAGTCCTTGGTCAGATTCGCGTACTCGGTTATCGAGCCATTCTGAAACACGTACACGGTTCCGTCGGTCGCGCGCAGCACCAGAATGCGCAGGCGGATGGTCTCCACCAGTCCGGTCTTGCCGTTGATCGTAATCACGTCGCCGACCCGGATTTGATTTTCGAGAATCAGGAAAATGCCGGCGATCAAATCCTTGACCACGGTTTGCGCGCCGAAGCCGATCGCCACGCCGGCCACGCCGGCGCCGGTGAGAATCGGCGTGATATCCATGTTGGCTTCGCGCAGCGCCATGAGCAGCGCCATGCCCAGAATGACGATGATGGCCAGGGCGCGCAGCAGCCGGCCCAGCGTCTCGATGCGCTTGTAGCGCTCGCGCAAGTCGGGCGCCGCGCCCGGCCCATTTTCGCCCGACGTCAGCACGTCCTCGAGGTAGGCGACGAAATAATGGGTAATGCGCAGCAGAATGTAGGCGCCGGCAAAAATGAATAGAATGCGCAGCCCTGGGCCGGTGGCCCAACGGCTAATCTGGGGCCAGCCCAGGCGCGCCGCGCCCCCGGCGCCCCGCGCCAGTATCGCGATCACCGCCAGGAACCCGGCGGCCGCCACCGCCGCCCGGATGTTGGCCGCCAAATGGCCGGCCGCTCGCGCCGATCCGGCCGGCGCCACGCCGCGCAGCCAGCGCGTGAGCAGCGCCATGACCAGCGCGAGCACCGCGACCAGCACCAGGGCGGTCACCATCGTCGGCAGCAGCGCTATCAAGCGAGTGGGGATATGGGTCAACATGCCATTGCTTTACAGCTTAGAGGTTCAAGGGGTCAACATCGACTACAAGCGCGGTGGGAGGGAATTTCCGCTCCCGGGCGAAGCCGCGCAAACCGCGCAGTACCCCCGCCAACTCGCGCCGGCTGGCGCTCTTGAACACGAACTGAAAGCGGTACTCGTTTTTTGCCCGCGCCAGCAGCGCGGGCGAGGGGCCGAGGACCTTGGTGCCGGCGTTGTTCTGGGCGCGCAGGAAAGCCCCGGCTTCTTGCGCCATGCGCAGCGCCTGTTCCATGGCCTTGTGCCGGATCTGGGCGCACGCCAGCGCGGCGCGGGGCGGGTAATGCATCCAACCCCGGAAGTTAATCTCCTTGTCGTAGAAGCCGGCGAAGTCGGAGCGGGCCGCCGCCTCGACCGCATAATGCCCCCGGTGCATGACCTGCACAATGACTTCGCCCGGCTCGGTGCCGCGTCCGGCGCGCCCGGCAACCTGGGTCAGCAGTTGAAAGGTCCGCTCGGCGGCGCGAAAGTCGGGAAAGGTCAGCCCCAGGTCCGCCTGGACGACTCCGACCAGTGTGACCCCGGCCACATCGTGGCCCTTGGCGATCATTTGAGTGCCGACCAGAATGTCAATCTCGCCGGCGCGAAACCGCTCCAGCACCTGCTCGAAATGCTTTCGCGTGCGCGCCGTGTCGCGATCGAGCCGGGCAATGCGCGCGCTGGGCAGAAGCGCGGCCAACTCCTCCTCGATTTTTTCGCTGCCCGAGCCCAGAAAATAAACGTGCTCGCTGGCGCACGCCGGGCAGATCCTGGGCACGTCCGCCTGGTAGCCGCAGAGGTGGCAAATCAGCTGGTGCGCTTTCTTGTGAAAGCTCAGCGCCAGGGCGCAGTCGCGGCACATGACCGTCTCGCCGCAGCTCCGGCACAGCACCACCGGGGCAAAGCCGCGGCGGTTGATGAGCAGAATGGCCTGCTGCCCGCGGGCCATGCGGTCTTCGAGCGCGGCCCGCAGCCGCGCTGAAAAATTGATCTCGTTCGCCGGATCGGGTTTTTTGCCGGCCGCCTGCCGGCGGAACTCCGCCCCCATGTCCACCACCTCGACCGTGGGCAGCGGCCGGCGCTCGACCCGCTCATTCATTTCAACCAGCTGATATTTGCCGCTGCGCGCGTGGGAGTAGCTTTCCAGCGAGGGCGTGGCCGAGCCGAGAATGATCGTGGCCCGGCTGAGTTGGGCGCGCATCACCGCCAGGTCGCGGCCATGGTAGCGCGGCGATTCCTGTTGCTTGAAGCTCCCGTCGTGTTCCTCATCCACAATGATCAAGCCCAGATCGGGCACGGTCGCGAAGACCGCCGAGCGCGTGCCGATGGCGACCCGCGCCTCGCCGCGGTGCAAGCGGCGCCAATGCTGCGCCCGCTCGCCGTCGCTCAGGCCGGAATGCAGAACCGCCACCAGAGCCGGGAAGGCGTCCTCAAAATCGGCGAACAGCGCCGGCGTCAAGCCGATTTCGGGCCCCAGCATCAACACCGAGTGCCCGCGCTCCAGCGCGGCATCAATGGCGGCAAGATAGACCGCCGTCTTGCCACTGCCGGTGACGCCATGCAGCAAGAGCGGGCGCTTGTCCGCCGTTTTGGCGGCGAAGCTGGCTTCGATTGCCGCCATGGCCCGGGTCTGGCTCGAGTTGAGGGTCTCAACCCGCGGCCGCGCTTGCCAGGCCGGCGGTGTGAGCGCGCGCGGCCGCTTGGGTTCGCGCCCCTTGCCGGGCGGCAGCGCACAGCGCATGACATCACCAATCGGCGCCTGGTAATAAGCAGCCGCCCAGGACACGAGCTTGAGCATGGCTTCATCGAGCAAAGGCGCGGCATCGAGCGCCTCAATCAACTCCCGCACCTGCCCGGATTTCACTCCCGCCGGCAGCGCATCACGAACGCCCGTGACGACTCCAGTCAAGCGTCGCGTTCCCCACGGCGCGATCACGCGGACGCCGGGCGCGACCGCCATGCCCAGCGGAATTCCGTAACTGAACGCCTGATCCAGCGGCACCGGCAAAACGACGTCGGCGAAGCCCATGGGAGCGCTGCCCGCTAGCTGCCGGTCACTGCTTTTTCGATGGCGTCGGCGTCAATCTGATAGCGGTGCAGCAACTCGTCCGGCTTGCCGCTGCGGGGTATGCCGCGGACGCACAGCCGCTCGACGCGTACTCCGGCGGGCGCCACGGCCTCGCACACAGCGTCGCCCAACCCTCCCGCGCTGTAGTGGTCCTCGACCGTGATCAGGCGGTTGTTGGTCGCCTTGGCAGCGGCCAGCAGCGTTGCCGCATCAATCGGACGCACGCTAAAGAGATCAATCACCCGAATCGAAACGCCTTTTTTTTGCAAGGCGTCGTAAGCCTTGAGCGCCTCGAAGATGGTCACGCCGGCGCCAATCACCGTGGCTTGGTCCTTGTCGCTCTGGCGCAGAACCTTGGCTTTACCCAGCGCGAATGCCTCGTCGTTGCCGTACAGCAGCGCCGCCTAGGGGCGGCCGGTGCGGATGTAACAGAGTCCCTCCACGCCCGCCACCAGCTTGACCGCGTTCCAGGTGCTCACCGCATCGCTTGGATACAGCACGGTGGACTCGGGCAGCGCCCGGAACATCGAAATGTCCTCCAACCCCATCTGCGAAGCGCCATCCTCGCCGATCGAAATGCCGGCGTGGGTGCCGACAAATTTGACATTAGCCTTGGCCAGTCCGCCGAGGCGAACAAAATCGGCGGCGCGGCTGAGAAAGCAGGCAAAGGTCGAGAGGAACGGGATGCGTCCGGTCGTCGCCAGTCCCATTGCCATGCCGGTCATGTTCTGTTCCGCGATGTAGCCCTCGAAAAATCGCTGCGGCGCGATCTTCTGAAAATCCTGGGTGAAGGTCGAGTTCTCGACGTCGCCGTCCACCGCGACGATGCGCTCGTCCACCTGCCCCAGCGCGGCCAGCGCCTGCCCGAACGCCTCGCGCGTAGCGACCTCCTGCCCCGCCGCATACTTCGGCGCCGGCATGGGCTTGGTCGGAGCGGGAATGCCTGGCGACGCGGCCGGCGGCTGCGGCCAGGGCTTGACGCCCGCCGGGTCGGAGCGGAAGGCCTGCTGCAATTCGGCAATCGCGGCGTTGGCTTCGTCCCCCGCCTTCAGCGCCTTGCCATGCCAGCCGTTCTTGTCCTCGATAAAGGAAACCCCCTTGCCCTTCAGGGTCCGCGCCAGCAGCACGGTGGGGCGCCCCTGGCATTGCGCTGCTGCAGCAAAGGCAGCGCGAATCTGCGCGATATCGTGGCCGTCAATCACCAGCGCGTTCCATCCAAACGCCGTCCAGCGCCGTTTGTGCTCCTCCATTTCGTGCTGCAGCATGGTGGGCTGGCTCTGGCCCAAACGGTTCACGTCAACGATCGCGCAGAGGTTGTCAACGTTATAGAAGCCGGCGACCTCGGCCGCTTCCCATACCGAGCCTTCGGCCGTCTCGCCATCGCCCATCAATACGTAGGTGCGGTAACTCGCGCCCGCGAGCCGCGCTTGCAGCGCCATGCCGAGTCCCACCGACAAGCCCTGGCCGAGCGAGCCGGTGGGGACGGCGACGAACGGCAGCTCGGGCGTGGGGTGGCCTTCAAGATCGGAGTCAATGCGGCGCAGGGTCAATAGGTGCTCGCGCGGGAACAGGCCCAACTCGGCCCAGACCGAGTACAGCACCGGCGCGGCGTGTCCCTTCGAGAGTACAAAGCG